>CACJVE010000016.1 GCA_902596775.1 uncultured SAR92 cluster bacterium | reverse complement strand
TATATCTCCATATACCCTCTTACTCTCCTCAGCAAACCACTGTATATAATTTGCCCCGTAAACTATCTCTGCTCTGGCCTCCGAGATTGGTTTCCCCTGTTCAAAAGTCAGAATTTTTGACAAATCTTCCTTATTAGCCATCACTAAATCAAACCAATTATTGAGCAAATTAGCGCGCTCTTTTACTGAAGATTTAGACCAAGTTTTTTGAGCCTTATGAGCTGCATCTATCATTCGGCTGGTTTCTGCTCTGCCACACTTCGCTACGCAGGCAAAACTTTTCCCATCAGCGGGATTATCAACATTTAAAACTTCTCCATCATCAGAATCTATCCATATCCCATTCAGATAGTTCTTCGATGTGAGCAAAGTCTGATCGCTAAGATCTAACTTCATTTCTAAATTCCTCTTTTTTAGATCAAATCTATAGAGACAAAGTTACAATAATATAAGACCAAAGGATATACCTTTTTCTTCATTAAAATTATTCACCAAAGCGCAATCTAATTCGTTTATCGACTAACAATAGAGCACTTAGGATACGGGAAATTAAAAAGTTGATTTTGAATAAATCGAATAGCATGTTGATATTAATTAAAATGACCCCAAATAAATGTAAAGGAGAAGGTTTATGGATCAATATAGAGGGACAACTATTCTATCCGTCAGACGCGGCTCGTCAGTGGTTATAGGGGGCGATGGCCAAGTCAGTCTGGGTAATACGATTATGAAGGGAAATGCTCGAAAAGTCCGGAGGCTCCATAACGATGAGGTGATTGCTGGATTTGCAGGAGGAACAGCGGATGCATTTACCTTATTTGAGCGATTCGAACAGAAGCTAGAGCAGCATAATGGAAATCTCACACGAGCAGCGGTTGAACTAGCGAAAGACTGGCGCACAGATAGAATGCTGCGAAGACTTGAGGCCCTTTTAGCGGTTGCTGACAAAGAAAGCTCACTGATAATTACCGGAAATGGAGATGTTATCCAGCCAGAAGACGACCTTATTGCTATTGGATCTGGTGGGCCTTTTGCTCAATCAGCTGCGCGCGCCCTTCTCAATAATACAGAACTATCGGCCAGAGAAATTGTAGAGAGTGGGCTTAAAATTGCTGGTGATGTTTGTGTCTACACAAATCACAATACTACCATCGAAGAACTTAATCTTGAGGTTTAAAAAATGTCACACATGACTCCAAGGGAAATCGTGCATGAGCTTAACCAACACATCATTGGGCAGGATGATGCAAAAAGAGCCGTCGCAATAGCACTTCGAAACAGATGGCGCCGATCCCAGCTTGATGAAGATATCAGGAATGAAGTAACGCCAAAAAATATTTTAATGATAGGTCCAACCGGTGTGGGCAAGACAGAGGTTGCTCGAAGACTTGCTAAACTTGCAAATGCTCCTTTTGTGAAAGTTGAGGCAACGAAGTTTACAGAAGTGGGTTATGTGGGAAAAGACGTTGAATCTATTATCAGAGACCTTGTCGAGACTGCCGTCAAAGATTGCAGGGAGAAGGAGATACTTAAAGTCGATCAACGAGCCTTGGATGCAGCTGAAGAGAGAGTACTTGACGCGCTTTTGCCACCAGCAAGAAGCTCCGAAGGTACTCAAGAAAAAAATTCCACCACCAGGCAAGTGTTTAGAAAAAAATTGCGCGAGGGTGCTTTGGATGAAAAAGAAATCGAAATTGAGCTCAGTCAAATGCCCGTTGGTGTTGAAATCATGGCGCCACCTGGGATGGAGGAAATGACATCACAACTACAAAATATGTTCAGTAATATGGGCAAAAACAAAAAGACGACAAGAAAAATATCGGTTGCAGATGCATTGAAGCAAATTAAAGAAGAGGAGGCAGCAAAGCTTATTAACGAAGAAGAAGTCAAAGCATCTGCCATAGAATCTGCTGAACAGAACGGTATCGTCTTTTTAGATGAAATAGACAAAGTTTGCAGAAATACTAAAACCTCAGGTGCTGATGTCTCTCGCGAAGGGGTTCAGAGAGATCTATTGCCACTGATAGAGGGTTGTACTGTTTCGACTAAATTCGGCATGATAAAAACAGATCATATTTTGTTCATCGCCTCTGGCGCATTTCATTTATCTAAACCTTCTGATTTAATTCCTGAGTTGCAGGGAAGACTGCCGATAAGGGTGGAGTTAAATGCTCTCAAAATTGATGATCTCAAGCGTATTTTAACTGAACCTAATGCGTCGTTGACAAGGCAACAAATAGAGTTACTGAAAACAGAGGGGTTGCAACTTGAATTTACAGAGGATGGGACCCAAAAAATTGCAGAAATTGCGTTCGAGGTCAATGAGGGCACAGAGAATATTGGGGCAAGGCGCTTGCACACGATACTTGAGCGCTTATTAGAAGAGATCTCCTTTAATGCATCTGACTGTAGCTCAAATGATAATTCAGTGGTGATCGATAAAAAATTTGTTGAAGAAAGCTTAAGTGACTTAGCTAGTAATGAGGATTTAAGTCGTTTCATTCTTTGATTTAAATTTAGTAAAAAATGTCTGAATTTAAACCTGAAAAAATAATAGTCTCAAAGGCGAAGGACAAGCTAACTCTTGTTTATAAAATGGGAGATCGAATATCGCTTTCTGCTGAATATTTGCGTGTTTACTCTCCAAGCGCTGAAGTAAGAGGGCATCATCCTTCAGATCATGTGCTTCAATATGGAAAGAAAAATGTACGCATCATTAATGTTAAAAAAGTAGGACTGTATGCTATACAGTTAGTCTTTGATGATGGTCATGACTCAGGGATCTATTCCTGGGACTACATTTTCTCTTTGAAAAAAAATTATGAGGCTTATTGGAAGAACTACCTTGTACTCCTTGCCAAAGAGAGTCAATCTCGATTGCCCGATACTCAAATCTTAGAGCTCAAATGAAAGAACAAAGTAATGTCGGTAGATCATCCAATATGATCTGATGTGTGTACTTATAATACATGACTACTTTATCGCATATATTGTAGTTACAATGCAGTTTTCAAAAATAGATCTTTATGGAAAACAAAACTACTCATTTTGGCTTTGAAACCGTTAATACAGCAGAAAAAACTAAGAAAGTTGCTGAGGTTTTTAATTCAGTGGCAAAAAACTACGATTTAATGAATGACTTGATGTCATTAGGGATTCATAGAGCGTGGAAAAAAATTGCAGTAATGATGTGTGGTGCAAAGTCAGGAAACAAGGTCCTTGACCTTGCCAGTGGCACTGCTGACTTAGCTATGAAATTCTGCAAGGTTGTGGGATCAAATGGTGTAGTTGTAGTCTCTGATATTAATAATGAAATGCTTCAGATTGGCAGAGATCGCTTAATCGACCAAGGGTTCAGCAATAATGCAAAATTCTCACTGGCAGATGCTCAAGATTTACCGTTCCCAAATGATACTTTTGATGTAGTTTCGATCGCATTTGGATTGAGGAATGTTACCGATAAAGACAAAGCTCTGAAATCGATGGCAAGAGTTCTTAAGCCAGGAGGCAAGCTAATGATTCTTGAATTCTCAAAACCAAAAGCTAAACTTGTCAAAGAGCTTTATGATCATTATTCATTCAAAGTCATTCCGTTGCTTGGTCAGATATTTGCAAAGGATTCCTCAAGCTATAAGTACTTGGCAGAATCAATTCGAATGCATCCTACTCAAGACGAACTAAAGTTGATGATGGAAGATGCTGGATTTGTGGACAATTCGTTCTTAAATATGACTTCTGGAATTGTAGCAATTCATACAGGAATCAAGCCTTAAATGTTATCTAGAGATAAGCTTAAAGGTCTTGACCAGATAGAGAAAATAGTAAACTCTGCTCTGGAAACAGACCCAGAAACATTCGAAAAATTGTTATCGCTTATAGATAATATAATTGTTATTGAGAGCACCAAACCTTCTTTCATATTGGTTATTTCAGTTGATGAACAAGGAATAAAAATCAACAATATGGATCCTAAACAGCAAACAGTGCAAGTTTCAGGATCACTAATTGAAATACTAAGAGCCCTAATTAATCAAGATCCTAAATCAGCCATTGCAGATGCCAATCTTAATATTAGCGGCGATTTAAAGACCCTACAAAAACTGGGTGATATTGGTAAATCACTTGATATTGATTGGGAAGGAATTCTTGGGAAAATAATTGGCAAAATACCTGCTCGGCTTTTTTGTAAAACCTTCGTAGGACTAATAAGGATAAACAATAAGGTAAGGCAAGAAGTTACTAAAAATCTGATTGAAAGTATTCAAGAGGAGGTGGACATCGTTCCAAGTTTGGATGAGTTTACTGAACTTTCATCAAATATTAGGAATCTAGCAACTAATGCTGACAGGCTCGAGGCCAGGATTAAAAAATTAAAGTCTCAGGTTTTCGACGAAAATAAGCAAGATAAACAATGATAGCAACTGCCAGGTTGACAAAAATTATCTCATTGATGTTGAAGCATCGCTTGGATTTGTTCGTAAATAAAGCTCGCCTCCCTAAAAGAATAAAGATCTTCTTTCTCTTCACTTTTTTTTTAAAAACGCCAGAAAAAGCAAGAGCAGTTCGACTTAGAGAATTTCTCGAGGAGTTAGGACCGATCTTCGTAAAATTTGGTCAACTTTTATCGACTAGACCTGATTTGATTCCTCCAGACTTTGCGAAAGAGTTACTACTTCTTCAAGATTCTGTGCCTCCTTTCTGCTCAAAAGAGTTTAAAAATATTCTCGAAAGTTCACTTGGTTCGAGTGTAGAAGACATCTTTAAATCTTATGAAAGTGAGCCAATGGCATCAGCATCCATTGCTCAAGTTCATGCGGCAAAATTGAAAAATGGACAAGATATTGTAATCAAAGTGGTTCGCCCCGGTATTGAGGGTGTAATTAAGAAAGATCTTAAACTTCTGTACGCAATAGCTAGTCTGATAGAGAGATTTGGCGAAGATACGAAACGACTTCACCCGATTGAAGTTGTCAAAGAATATGAAAATACAATCATGGGTGAGCTCGATTTAAAGGCTGAAGGAGCGAATGCGTCAGTATTAAAGTCAAATTTTGAAGAGTCTGACCTATTGTATATTCCGAGAATTTATTGGGAGTTTTCCTCAAAAAATGTTCTTGTCATGGATAGAATTGTTGGAATTCCTGTCACAGATGTAAAGAAATTAAAATCACTTAATGTAGATTTCAAACTACTAGCAGAAAGAGGAGTGGAGATTTTTTTCACTCAAGTCCTTCACCATAACTTTTTCCACGCTGACATGCATCCAGGCAATATTTTTGTTGACGCGTCAAACCCACGTTCACCCACCTACATCGGTATAGATTGCGCGATTATTGGTTCGTTATCAAATGAGAACCAGTATTACATTGCTAGGAATTTACTAGCGATTTTTCAACGTGATTACCAATTAGTAGCTGAGTTGCATATTCAGTCAGGATGGGTACCCAAAAACACCTCAGTATTGGCACTCACTGGTGCTGTTCGAACTGTCTGTGAGCCTATCTTTCAAAGGCCTCTAAATGAGATCTCTTTGGGGCATATACTCATTGATTTATTTGCTACGGCTCGGGATTTTCAAATGGAGGTTCAGCCAGCTTTGGTTTTGCTTCAAAAAACTCTTTTAAATATAGAAGGCTTGGGTAGACAACTTTATCCAGAATTAGATCTCTGGAACACTGCAAAACCTTTTTTAGAGCAATGGCTAAAAGATCGTTATTCTCCCAAGAGTATTATTAAAAAATTGAAAAAAAATGGCCCCGATATCATTGAGAAAATTTCTGAAGTTCCAATGACACTTCAAGAAATCCTTCAAACTCTGAAGAATTTAGACAAAATTGACGGACCAAGTAAAAATGCTTCATCAACTAATCCCAAAACGAATAACGAAGGAAAATATGTCTATCTCTTAATTGGTTTGAGTTTAGGAGTTTTTGGTTCTTATTTACTCTTTACGATGAGTTATTGGTAAACTACAACATAGATGCGATAATTGAGAACACGTTAAACAAATAATTTTGATTGAATAATAAAGCAGTTAGGAGTTGAAAATGGGATTTGGTTGGCAAGAATTACTAATAATTTTGATTATAGTCGCTCTAATTTTTGGGACAAAGAAACTCATGAACATAGGCTCTGATCTCGGAGGAGCGGTGAAAAATTTTAAAAAAGCGGTCTCTGACGAGAAACAAGAGGAATCAGATAAATCTGAAAAAGCGGGTGATTAGACGCTCAATTTAAAACAGAATAAGTCCTAACTAAATGTTCGATATCGGTTTCTCTGAAATTCTAATCATTGCAACGCTAACTCTCATAGTGATGGGTCCTAATAGACTACCCGAAACTATCAAAACAATAACACTCTGGATTGGACGACTCCGAAATTTTATAAATTCGGCTCGCTCCGATATTGAAAATGAAGTTGGTATTGATGAAATAAAAAAGCAACTCCATAATGAAAAAGTTATGCAAGAAATTGCAAAGACTAAGGCAGAGCTAAACTCTGTAACGCAAGATTTGTCATCGGATAAAAAAGATGCCAAACGATAACTCCAACTTTGATAAGCAACCTCTTATCGCGCATCTAATCGAATTAAGAAATAGAATCTTATTATCAACATTAATCATATTTATCGCTTTTCTTGCGATTATCCCTTTTAGTGCAGAGCTCTATTTATATATATCAGCTCCGATCCGGAATCTGCTACCTAACGACATCACAATGATAGCGACTGAGGTTGCTTCTCCCTTCTTGACTCCGTTCAAACTAGCTCTTATTTCGGCAATATTTTTGACCATGCCCCACTCTCTCTATCAAACTTGGGCATTCCTTGCGCCAGGTTTATATAAGAAGGAAAAAATAATAGTTGTACCTTTATTTTTGGCGAGTATCGTCCTTTTCTACGCAGGTATTGCATTTGTCTTTTACTTGGTTTTCCCATTGATCTTTGCTTTTTTCTCTAACATAGCACCAGACGGAATTAGCTTAATGCCAGATATAAGAAGTTATCTTGATTTTGTGCTTAAACTTTTTTTTGCATTTGGTATTAGTTTTCAAGTCCCAATAGGAATCTTTATCTTGTCTTGGACAAATGCTTTAGACCCATACAAATTATCGTCTAAACGCCCATATGTGATAATAATGTGCTTTATTGTTGGCATGTTGATGACACCACCTGATGTGATATCTCAAATTATGCTAGCTGTACCGACCTGGTTACTATTCGAATTGGGCTTGATTTTGGGTAAACTTATCTCAAAAAAGAATCAATTAACCAGTCCTTCGACTATTGCCGAGGAATAATCTTCTAACCGAATCTAGTCAGTCTCTCTGATTTTGGAGACAAACTTCATTGAGACGCTGTTAACGCAATGGCGTATGTTCTTCGCAGTGTAACCTTCCCCCAAAAACACATGTCCCAAATGGCCGTCACATGATGCACAAACTATCTCAGTTCGCCGGCCGTCTGGATCCGGCACTCTTTTTACTGCACCAGCAATTTCATCATCAAAACTCGGCCATCCGCAGCTCGATTGAAACTTATCATCAGATCTGTACAGTGGTGCATTACATTGACGGCAGATATATAAACCGTTTGACGAAAAATCATTGTACTCACCAGTGAACGGGGCTTCAGTCCCTTTATTTAATATAATATGTTTCTCTAGTTCATTTAACGTATTTAATTTAATCTTCATAATCCAATCGAGCCCTCAATTTTAACCACATATAGTCGACACCATCTTGAAGTATTTTTAATGCGTTAACTATACTATTAGCATAAAAAAGCCTGCAATCGTCTTCACCATATATTCTCAATCTATCTGTCAATGGATGCGCAAAATCAGCGTACTCCCAATCGATGAGGTATAACCTATCTCCGCTTAAAATCATATTCTCTGGTATTAAATCATTATGAACTATTACAGGAGACCAATGACTTTCATCGATTACTCTTGCAGCTTCCCCTACTGCACATATAATTTTTGAATCGATACTCTCAAGTTTAGCCTCATAATCTTTGACATACGTTAGGTAACACTTTTTTTCAAATGATTTAGCATCAATTTTGTGAATCGCATTTAAGCAGAGTTCAATCTGCTCACGATACGTTGAAATTTTAAGTTCAGATAATTTAGGATTTCTTCCACAAATAAATTCTCTAATCTGAATATCTTTATCATTAAAAAAAATTTTAGGTACGAAAGACTTATGCCTCAACATACGCAAAATAAAATCCTCACGCTTTCTATTTATCCCAAGTGTTCTCTCGTCTAAACAATTAATCCTCACTACTGCCTTAAACTCATGAAAACCGACTATAAATGATTCATTGGTTTTTCCACTTTTCAATTTCTCAATTATCTTAGGAGGCTCAGCTGAGTTGGAGTAAACTTCAGGCACCCAATTCTTCCAACGGGACAAAGCTTGGGATAACAAATCATTTGTTCTGTGATTCAAAGTTTTTTCTCCAAATAAAAAGACCCAAAAAAGCAATTCCCAGATACACAATGAAAAGAAATACTGTCTGATATAACTCTCTTTCAAAATACAGTACTATTGAAACACTATCTATCAATATCCAATAAATCCAATTTTCTAAAACTTTTTTGACAACTAGAAAAGTTGCAAAGATGCTTGACCACGTTGTTAATGAATCCATGTAAGGTCGATAGGCATCACTGTTGTTAGACAAAATGTAACCGCTGAGACCAGATAAGATTATGATGGCAGTCAAGATGAGCAAATGAATTCTAAAATCATAACTGATAATTTTACTATGCTGTTTTTCACTATCTGTTTTCCCCCAAACAAATATTCCGTAGAGTGCCATCAGTGCGTAATAAACACTGAGCATTGACTCCATATAAAGTCTTACATCGAAGAAAATAAAGATGTATATAAGAGAGCTCGTAAGGGCAAACCACCAACAAACTTTTTTTTCAATAGCGGCAAAGACTACATAAGTAATTGAAAGAGCTACAGCTAAACTTTCAAGGCTAAGAAACATCATATTTCTTGTATAGCACCATATCCTGGGATAATTTTTAAAACATACACTGCCATTTTAAACTCCTCTTGGCAGCTAACTATGGTCTCCTGAATCGACTGCATAACGTGATGGAAGTCTCCTTGAACTACCGTGCTTGTTGCTGAGGGCATTACCTTCAGCTCATGGTAATTCTGTATTCTTTTTATAAAACCTAAAATTGGTTCCTTAAAATCTTCGCAAAAGGGATACATGCTAATATCTACTGTTGTAATCATTTATCTATTTTCCTCATCATAGAACTGTATTAAAATTCATATTTTAAAGTGAGTCCGTAAGTTCTTGGGGAACCTAATTGATAGTAGGGTTCTACTTTATAATATTTTCTTGGATCATTACCAAAGCCACCGAATCCTCGAATAACAACTTCCTCATTAAAAAGATTTTTCCCCCAAATCGAAATTTTCAAATTAGTCGGCTCATAATTGATGGCAGCATTGAGAAGAGTATAAGCAGTCGACTCTTCATTGTGACTCGAGGATAGATAAAATTTATCTTTTCCCTCTAAATCAATCAATAAAGTGAAATATTCAGCGAAGATATAATCAGCACCGAACATATATTGATATGATGGAGCGTGAGCTTGATCTCTTAAATTTAAAGACTCAGATTCTGGAATTCGAAATTCTGTCTCGAGCAGTCCTACTGATCCAAACAAATTAATGCGATCATTAATTTTGAGAGATAAATCAATTTCCATCCCATAATTAATACCTTTTGCTGAATTACCAATATAATCTATAAACTCGACTGCATTCGTGTCATCTCTGGGTATGACCAAGGATTGCTTAAGTTGAACGTCGCGCCTCCATTGATAAAATGTTGAAATCTTTCCTTTAAGCTTACTGGCAAACCAATCACCTGAAAGCCCTGACTCGAAATTCCACATATATTCTGTATCGAAGTCTCGATCTGAGATTGGCAGCGAGATATTATTATTAATACCTCCAGCCTTATAACCTTTGGATAGCAGAATATAGGCCGTTAAAGAATTATCAAAAAGATAATTTAGAGACAGTTTTCCACCCCATAAATTCTCCCGTGTGTTGTGATCTAGATCTCCACTGTCAGTGTAGGAAGCCTCTCTTCTCTCAAGCCTCAGGCCTCCTGTGAGAACGATATTTTCTCTAATATCAGAATCTAATTGACCATAAATAGAAATGTTTTTTGTATCGAATCCACTGATAAAAACTTCTGGTAAATAGGTGTATTCACGTCTCAAGATCTCATCTTGAAGTCTGGCATAAAAACCGATCACCCATTTGGACTCAGCACCTGAGATTAAAAAGTCTTTGTTCGAAACTAGTCTTGTATCTAAAACAAGATTATTTTTGTCTCTGAAATAGTTATCTTGCGAACTGTATTCCCATCCATCGCAGTCTAATCCTCTGCATATCTCAGCAAAAGCCCAATCCTCATCATAGCCATATTCTGTATCACTATCGAAGCCACTAATTAGACCAAGTAAATTGAAATTATTGGCCCTATACTCAGTCTCTATTGAGAGAGCCAACATTTCTAAACGATCCTGTCCAGGATTATCAGATAAAGTCTCCCTTGTGTTGTCCAGTGAGAAAGCATCATAACCATTATCAATATCCACAACTAAAAGAGTTGAATTTATGTCCAACTTATCGGTCATTTGCCAGTCGATCATTGATTTCAATGAAAATTCATTAATGTTATTTGTATCTTTTCTGTCCAGGTGAGTATTTTTAATAAAACCATCACTATTTGTCTTCTTCATAGCAATCCGAAAGTTTGAGTTACTGGCGAGCGCATTGGAATAACTGCCATCAACCATCGATGTTGCATAGTTCCCAACTCCGAAAGCAAAAGATCCACTCTCATAAGAAGTCGGTCGGTTTGAGCGCAGATTAATTAGTCCCGCTAATGCGTTTGAACCATAAATTGTTCCTTGTGGCCCTCTAAGGATCTCAACACGATCTAGATCCAGAGTCATGGCAGCACCGCTCATTCCAGATATATCAATACCATCCATTACCACTCCCACTGACGGATTGATCGGCTCCACGAATTGACTTCGTTCACCAATCCCTCTTATTTGGATAAATCTTCCTCTAGATGCACCACTTGCAAAATTTACATTGGCTGCAGTATTTAAAAGCGCATCAAGATGCTGAGCATTTCGTCGATCTATAGATCCTGAATCGATAATCTGCAAACTAGTTGACACCGTGTCTGCCGTATTTTTCCTAAGATCTGACATGACAACTATTTCTGTGATTTCTTTTCCGTTAGCTTGGACGTTTGCGTGCAAAAGAAATGAAAAACTCACTAAAAATGATATAAAGAAAATTAAACTGAGATATTTGAAAAAATTACTTTTTAATTGCATGATCAGCCTCCGAGCTTTAAATTAGAGACCTGATAAATAGGGAAATGAATATTACATTACTGACACCTATTCCTACGCCGGGATTACCCGGATCAGGTACAAAGGGTTCTTCTCAGGCATTTTTTGCCGCCCCTTAGGTTGTCAAATATCATAACATAAACGGAATGGACTCTGAAGTCATCAAGTTACAGAACCCCTATGAATTTGCAGGATCAGTTTATGAAAAATTTTAAAAACCTGGTAAAAATAGTCTTTTTGTTATGTCTGATAACGAATTGTAGTAATGAGAATCATCTTGGAGACGAGAGTCAAAATATAAATGAGATCTTAGACGATTTTTTCATGGAACTGCTCAAGGTTTCACCAGAATCAATGACTTATTTGGGAATAAAAGATAGATACGGTGAATGGGATGACATTTCTGATGACGCTAAAGACAGAGAACTTGAAATCCTTAGATCACAACTGAAAAAAGCCTTAAAAATTGATCTAAGGACTGCATCAGACTCAGAGAAGCTCAGCGTAAAGATGTTTATAGATCAACTTGAGAGGCGAATTGAGGCTGATAAATGGCGGTATCACAACTATCCCGTAAATCAAATGAGAGGGAAACATAGTCAAATTCCATCCTTCTTAATCAATCAACACAGTATAGATAATGAGAGTGATGCCCGCGCTTACATCGACAGAGTGAAAGCCGTGCCAGTTGTGATTGATGAATTGATAAATCAATTGGAAATACGAGCTAAAAAAGAAATCATCATACCAAACTTTGTATTCCCACTTGTTATCGAGTCAATTGATAATATCTTGTCAGGGTATCCATTTAGTGAAGGAGAGAATAGTCCGCTTTATGCAGATTTTTCGAAAAAAATCTCTCAGATAAATCTACCCGTTAACGTAAATGATGAGTTGTTGAATGAAAATCGAAAAGCGTTAAAAGATAATTTTGAGCCCAGCTATAAAAAATTAAAAAACTATTTAACCGAGTTGAAAAATCATGCTGATGATCATGACGGTGTGTGGAAACTTCCAGAGGGAGAATCTTTTTACAACTTTTTATTAAAGGGAACGACAACAACCAACCTTGATTCTAATCAGATTCATCAGATCGGATTAGATGAAGTTGCAAGAATTCAGCGAGAAATGGGTAGTATCATGACTCAAGTTAAGTTTGATGGAACCCTTCAAGAGTTTTTCTCCTACTTGCAAAATGACGAAAGTTTTTACTATGACAATACCGAAGCTGGTAAAAAAGCCTACATCAAAAAAGCAACTGAATACATAGATCATATGGGAGAAAATCTGGATAAGTTATTCTATGTAGCTCCTAAAGCAAAAATGATTGTAAAAGCAGTGGAACCATTTCGAGAGGCTTCCGCGGGTCAAGCGTTCTATCAGAGACCTGCACCCGACGGAAGTCGACCTGGTGTCTATTTTGCTAATCTATACAATATGAAAAATATGTCTAAATTTAATATGCAAGCGCTGGCGTATCACGAGGGCATACCTGGACACCACATGCAGATTTCAATTGCTCAAGAATTACAAAATATCCCAAAGTTTCGCTTATACGGTGGATTTACTGTTTTTAATGAGGGCTGGGCTCTCTATTCTGAGGCGATACCTGCAGAACTGGGATTTTATACAGATCCATTTTCAAATTTTGGAAGATTAGCAGGCGAATTATATAGAGCATGCAGACTTGTTGTTGATACAGGAATTCACGTAAAAAAATGGAGTCGTGAAAAGGCAATAGATTATATGAATGCGAATGTTCCTCATTCGAAAAACTATAACGTTAGACAGATTGAGCGATATATTGTAATGCCCTCACAAGCCACTGCATACAAAATTGGCATGATAAAAATTCAAGAGCTTAGAGAGCTTGCAGAGTCTAGACTCGATGATAAGTTTGATATAAGAGCATTTCACGACGTAGTGCTTAAACACGGCTCAGTAACAATGCCAATTTTGGAGGAAAATGTAAAAAAATGGATAACCAATCAATGACAACTCGACTTAAAATAAAACAAAACATAGGTTTTATGATTTTTTTTGCAACTCTCTTTATTTCAGGTTGCTCCATAGACAAACAATCTGAATCATCAAAATTGCAGGCGCTCTATGATGATATTTGGGATCATCAAATGATTACATTTCCAACCTATGCAACTTATGTGGGATATCCTGGGCAAAATCATCGATGGTCGGATCCCAGCTTAGATGCCAAGAAAGCTTATGAAGCCTCAAGAACAAGCTTTCTTGAACGACTCATTGATATCAAGAGTGAAGACTTGCCCGAAGATCAGCGTCTTGGGTTGAAACTTGTTCAAAAAAGTTTAAGCACTCAGATACAGGGCTTTAAATTCCCTGAAAAATTTATCTTAATTCACCAAAGATCTGGCGTACAGCAAGATATCCCTGACATCTTATCTGTTATGTCCAAGAATTCGAAATCTGACTTTGATGACCGATTAATGCGATTAAAAAATGCGCCGGAATACATCGCCAAAACTATCGATGTTTTAAGAGCTGGACTCGAGCAGGGGATTACGCCTCCCAAGATCACTTTGAGAGATGTCCCCCAGCAAATAATGAATACTATTCCTAGTGATATAAACTTAAGTCCGTTATTGACCAGTTTTAATAATTTTCCGACAAACATGACCGGCGAAGAAATAGATCAAATAAAGGAGGACGCTAAGATAGTTATTGAAATGCAAGTTTATCCAGCATTTCAAGATCTATATGATTTTCTGGTTGAGGAATATATACCAAATGCGAATGAATCGATTGCATTGTCAGACAATCAAAATGGGAGCGAGTGGTACAGACATCGCGCTCGTCAATTTACAACCACTGACCTGTCTCCAGAGGAAATACATGAATTAGGACTTAAAGAAGTCGCAAGAATTAAAAATGAAATGGATAATATGATTACTAATTCGGGTTTTAATGGGACTTTTAATGAGTTCACTCACTTTTTAAGAACAGATCCTCAATTCTATGCCAAAACTGCAGAAGAACTTCTTGCAGGTTACAGAGACATTGCAAAGAGAGCTGATCCAGAATTACCAAAACTTTTCGGTAAGCTACCAAGAATGCCCTATGGTGTAATTGAAATACCAAGTTATGCAGCTAAATCGCAAACAACCGCGTTCTATCGCGGTGGCTCTGAAAAGGATGGGCGTGCGGGTTACTTTTATGCGAACACGTACGCGTTAAATACGAGACCTAAGTGGGAGATGGAGGCACTTACTCTCCATGAGGCGATGCCCGGGCATCATTTGCAAATTTCATTAGCGAAAGAATTGCCAGAAACGCATCCTCTATTACAAAATCTCAGTTATACAGGATTCGTAGAGGGTTGGGGTTTATATGCGGAAAGTTTAGGAACTGAAATGGGTTTCTATAAAGATCCATATAGCAAGTTTGGACAGTTAACCTATGAAATGTGGAGAGCCGTGCGGCTAGTTGTGGACACTGGTATGCACTACTTTGGCTGGAGTAGAGAAAAATCAATTAATTATTTTGCGAGTAATACAGCGAAAAGTCTCCATGATATTGAAGTGGAGATAGATCGTTATATTTCATGGCCTGGACAGGCTTTGGCATACAAAATCGGTGAACTTAAATTCAAAGAATTAAGACGCCGCTCAAAACAACACTTTGGTGATAAATTTAATATCCGAGATTTTCATGACGAATTGCATAAAAGAGGCGCCCTTCCACTGGATATTTTGGAGGATCAGATCAATGATTGGATGTCTCAATAATTAGAGTCAGTTTTATACTGACAGTGCAAGAACCTTACTAATTTGAGACAGAGAAAGATTTGACTCCTCTCTTAAAAGATTGAATATCTCCTGGACTCGTTCAAGATCTTTTTTGCTACCATTACTATGCGTTTTCACAAATCCGTACTTTGTTAAAGCATCTATCACATCAGTAGTTGGCAGAAAAGTATCTTTACCCATACTGCGAAGTATCATAGGACCAGTCATTCCACCGAGCCTTGAGCCATCTCTTTTCATTTCAAACCATAAATTGACTATTTTGTGCTCAGGCCAATCAGCAATATACTTTGAAAAGCTCCCATGTTCATCTTGCTTTTCGATTACATAAGCCGCATTTGTTCTAGTTGCTAATATTTTTGTAAAATTCCGAACTATTGATTTATCTGTTGCTATTTCCTCTAGTCGATCATCACTTAAATATGCAACTGCCAAAGGATTAAAATTCAAAAACGTTTTTTCAAAGTTTGCCCATTTTTTATCAACAACTTTCCATACGAAGCCTGCTCTGAAGATACACCGAGATATCATCGACAAAAAACGATCATCTTTTATTTCCTGCAGATTGCTGGAACTTAGGGGTCGAGGTAACCGCTCCGATAGAATCTCTCTGGATCCGGTTGCAGAAATCGCGATATTAAGAATCTCATCAAAATCCATAGCTAATTCTTTTAAATCAAATCAATGAATACAATATCGATAAAAAAATAAATAGCAAAAGCAATCAACATTAAAGAAAAGCTTTTTGTCAAAAAATGCTCTTTGCCATGCAACACTGCAAGCCTAGATCTAGAGAGCAATAGTGCAACTAAAATATACCAAATTATATCCACCAGAGTTGCTATCAAGACAAGGTTAAACTTTATAAACACAGGTGTATCTTCTTCGATAAGCTGCCCGAATAGTGCTGTAAAAAATAATATTATTTTTGGATTAATAATTGCTATCGTAAATCCGTCTCTCAGAGCCTCTAACGACGATCCTATAGTTTTATCTCCTGAGGAATGTGGATCAAACTTCCACTTTGCATGGTAGACATTCCAGGCTAAATACAATAAAAAAATACAGCCAAAAATTCTAATTACTGAGACGGTAATTTGACTATTTTGCGTCATTAGAGCTACACCAAATACAGTCAAGAATGCGTAAAAGCAAACTCCAACCCCATGACTGACGGAGGTGAGCACACCCGCCCTTAATCCGCCAATTAAAGTGTTTTGTGACACAACAATCAGACTTGGTCCCGGCGACATCGCCCCGAACAAGCAAGTGAGAAATACAATCAACCAGAAATTTATGTCGAAAATATCTATTCCTTTCGATTATGTTTTATAATTGAGGCGAGTAAATCTGGGTAATCAGTAATGATGCCGTCTACATCAAAATGAAGAAGACTCTCAATAGAGTCTTTATCATTTACAGTCCATACATCAACTTTCATATTCATATTTTGAAAAAAATCTATAAGTCCAGGGTTAATGAGTTCACGATTATTAACTTTGAAAGGAAGTTGTACAGAAAATCCTGATGATCTAAACAAATTGCCCAACTGAAAACTTTTAAGGATGATAGCCAACGTAATTTCACTTTGACCGAGAGACGTCGGCACCTGAGGACATATTCTTCTAAAGTATCTTAAAGTACTCGTATTAAAAGATCCCACCAAAACTTTTTCGCTAAAATCATGATTATTTATCGTTTCACACAATGCATCGGCAGCTGACGGATCTTTAGGTTTTATTTCTATTAAGAATCTCTGCTCGGGAAATACCTCAAAAAATTCCTCTAAAAGCGATATTTGTAGGGGCTTTTTATACTTAATATCGGGATAGTCGATATTATTGAACCCATATTTGTATTTCTGCATATCGGTAAAATACATTTCTGAAATCAACCCACTGGCATTTGAAGTAGTATCTATCGATGCATCATGTCTAACAACAATCTTTTTATCTCTAGTTAATTGAATATCTAACTCAATTATTGATGCCCCAAGCTTTAATGCATTTGCAGATGCTTCTATCGTATTGCCGGGTACAAGACCTCTTCCACCTCTGTGGGCAATTACCAAATTATTCTCATATTGACTGTAAAAGGGGATGTCATTAACTGCCTTGGACGGAATTAACATTAGAGATCCGTAAACAAACAACAGTGCAGAAAAAACCAAACAGAAAGATTTCATGATTAAAATTCTATATGTGAAGAGTTACAGTAATTCCGTTTGGCGATTTTTAATCAAATCATCTACTACACCTGGTTCTGCTAGCGTCGATACGTCTCCAAGGTTTGCTAAATCATTCGAAGCTATTTTCCTTAATATTCGGCGCATTATTTTCCCAGATCGAGTTTTAGGAAGTCCTGGTGACCATTGAATCATATCAGGCTTTGCGATTGGTCCAATCTCCCTTTTACATAATTCTAAAAGTTCACTATACAAATTATCATCTGGTAGAAAGCCTTCCATTAAAGTGACATAACAATATATCCCTTGACCTTTTATTGAATGAGGAAAACCGACCACCGCTGCCTCAGCGACCGAGCTATGAAGAACGAGAGCAGACTCAATTTCAGCCGTTCCCATTCGATGCCCCGATACATTTAACACATCATCAACTCTGCCTGTAATCCAATAATATCCGTCGGCGTCCCTTTTTGCTCCATCTCCAGTAAAATAATAACCAGGGAAAGGTTTGAAGTATGTTTCAATGAAACGGTTATGGTCTCCATAAACTGACCTTAATTGACTTGGCCATGAACTTTTAATCATTAGAAGTCCCTCGCCTGGGCCATGAATTTCTTGACCATTCCCATCCAACAATACGGGTTGAATTCCAAAAAATGGAAGTGTAGCGGAACCAGGTTTTAAGTCTGTAGCTCCAGGAAAGGGCGTGAGCATGTGCGATCCAGTTTCTGTCTGCCACCATGTGTCAACAATCGGACATTTGGAATCTCCTATAACATTGTAATACCAGGACCATGCCTCAGGATTGATTGGCTCACCTACAGTTCCCAAAATTCTTAACGTTTTTCTAGACGTTTTATTGACATAATGATCACCAGCCCCCATCAATGCTCTAATAGCCGTCGGCGCAGTATAAAATTGATTAACGCCGTGCTTATCAATAACTTCCCAAAACCTTGATGCATCAGGATACGTCGGAACACCTTCAAACATAAGAGTGGTTGCAGCATTGCATAAAGGGCCATAAACAATGTATGTGTGCCCAGTTACCCATCCAACATCTGCGGTACACCAATATATATCCTCTGATTTATAATCAAATATAAATTTGTGAGTCATAGCTGCCATAAGGAGATATCCAGCATTAGTGTGCATTACCCCTTTTGGTTTTCCAGTTGAACCAGACGTATATAAAATAAATAAGGGATCCTCAGCATCCATGACTTCTGGTTCGCAAATATCATCATGCTTTTGAACCTCCTCGCGGTACCAAAGATCTCTTCCTTTAGTCCAATCGACTTTTGTCGATGTTCTCTGGACAACAACGCATGTGTGGACATTTGGGCAATTTTTAAGGGCAGAATCTACATTTTCTTTTAAAGGTATGTTTTTTCCTCCCCGAATACCTTCATTCGCAGTAATAACCACTCTACAGTCACTATCAATAATACGATCCTTCAAAGATTCGGGAGAAAAGCCTCCAAAAACAACTGAGTGAACAGCACCAATCCGCGCGCAAGCAAGCATAGCGTATGCTGCTTCCGGGATCATAGGCATGTAAATACAAACTCTATCACCTTTCTTTACACCCCTATCTCTAAGCAGATTTCCCAGTCTACATACCTCTTGGTGCAGTTCTTGATAAGAAATATTCTTACTATCTTGCGGCGAATCTCCCTCCCATATGATTGCAGTTTTTTTAGCCTCGGCAGCTAAATGTCGGTCAATGCAATTTACAGAGACGTTTAACTTCCCATTAGCAAACCATTTTGCACTTCCTGTTTTAAAATCAAAGGCAGTGACTTTGTCCCATTTGACGAGCCAATCTAAGAAGTTGTTTGCTTGCTCTGACCAAAAACCAGAGGGATTATCTATTGAAGACTTATACATTTCGTTATACGTCTTTTTATCTATTAGACAGCGCTCAGCTTGATCTCGTTGCACTGGATAAATCTTTTCATTAGACATTTTTATACCCTCTTATCTTCTATTTATACAAAAGAGATTTCACATACCGTTGGATTTCATTATTGTTTGTAGCGAGTCGGTTTGAGACTGAGATTGATTTTCTCCATATGATTTAAAAATTCTGGTCCTTTACTTAGAATAAACCCAGTTGCAAGTACATCCAAAATAACAAGATGAACAATACGAGATGTCATCGCCATATACTCTTCGGTATTTTCTGATACCAAGACCTCGATAGCAAGATCACTCTTTTTTGCCAACATTGATCCAGGGGTAGTCAGTCCGACAACAATGGCTCCATTTCCTCTGGCATCATCTGTAGCATCTATTATTGCTTTGGTTCTCCCTGTATGCGAGATCATAAAAAATAAATCGCCTGGTTTTGCAGCTGCGGACAACATTCTCATTGTAAGAACATCGACATGAAAAGAGACAGGAAGATCAAATCTAAAAAATTTGTTTTCTGCATCTCTGGCTACTGCTCCTGAAGTCCCTAATCCGAAGAAAAAGATTCTCCGCGCCTTTAATAACTGATCAACCACTTTTTCAATAATACTCGAATCAATTTGGTTTTTAATCGCCACCAAATCATGAATAGCATTATCAAAAATCTTAGGCGTATATTTAAAAACATTATCATTTAATTGAACATTACTATTAACAAACTTTACGCCGCTTACCAAGCATTGTGCTAGCTTCAATTTAAAATCAGGAAATCCTGCAGTGTCGAAACGTTTACAAAATCTATTTACACTGGGCTCACTCACTCCCGCTTTTTTCGCCAATATAGCGATACTAGAGCGAGTAGCCGCTTCTGGGTCATCAAGGATTGCTCCAGCCACCTTCTTTTCTGATTTATTTAAACTATCAAAGGTCACATTGATGGAGCTTAATAAATTCTGATAATTCATTAAAAAAGTTCCTCATCTCCAACATTCGCTTATTCACGAAGTCATTATATTCGAAATTTTAAATAAATAACTTCAATTTTTGTAATAAAACAACAGTTTCATTGATATTAAATACAAATAAAATTATAATTTATGTAATTTTATTACAAAATATGCAAATGTTAAATATAGCTATTAATGGTTTTGGTCGAATAGGAAGAAACATAGTCAGAGCTTTTTATGAGAGACCGGAGCTGTCTCAATACATTAATATTGTTGCTCTGAATGATCTTGGTGATCCGTCGATTAATGCGCACCTTCTCCAATTCGATTCGGTTCACGGGCGTTTTAATGCCGAAATAAGTTCTGACAAAAATTCCATTTCTGTAAATGGTAATAAAATCTTTTGCTTTAGTGAAAGGGATCCATCACAACTTCCATGGAAAGCACATGATATCGATTTAGTTTGCGAGTGCACTGGACTTTTTACAGAACGAGTAAACGCAGAGAAACATCTAATTGCTGGCGCGAAAAAGGTGCTGATTTCAGCTCCAGGGAAAAACGTGGATTCAACGATTGTCTTTGGTATCAATCACAAACTACTAATGGCAGATCATACAATAATTTCTAATGCATCATGCACAACAAATTGTCTCGCGCCAATAGCAAAACCCCTCCATGACACCCTAGGTATTGAAGCTGGATTGATGACAACGATCCACGCTTACACTAATGATCAACAACTATCCGATTCCTATCATTCTGACATTTACAGGGCTCGATCAGCCACTGCCTCGATGATACCAACAAAGACTGGTGCCGCCTCTGCAATTAGTGAAGTGATTCCCGAACTAACGGGAAAACTTGATGGTATGGCTGTTCGCATACCCACGATCAATGTTTCTCTTGTTGATCTTACTTTCACTGCAGGACGGAAAACCTCAGTCGAAGAGGTTAATGAGATTCTCAAAATAGCAGCTGAAGGTGAGCTAAAAGGTATCCTTGATTATTCTGATAAACCGCTTGTCTCTTGTGACTATAACCATAATGTTCATTCGAGTAATTTTGACTCACTGCAAACAAAGGTGAATGGGTCATTGGTAAAAGTGATGTCTTGGTATGACAATGAGTGGGGCTTTTGCAATCGAATGCTTGACAACACGCTCGCGATTTTCGACGTAAAATAAAATTTATTTGAGCCCTTACTCAAGGACTCCAAAAAATAGTCACTGGAACTTTTGACTGATTTAAAACTAGTCTTATTGGTAACTCATGAGCATCTTTACCCGATAATGCCCTAGCTAACACCTCTTTTTTTTCTCTACCCACAATATGAATAAAAATCTCTTTACTCGCTAATAGTCGAGGAGCAGTCATACTTACCCGCTCGTGCGGCGCATCACTTGGAACAGATGATATAAAATTTCTAGATGAGTATGGATCCAACCCAAGATCAAGCGACTCGGTACCGGGAAATAAAGAAGCTGTATGGCCATCCCCGCCCATACCCAAAACTGTCGCGCTAAACAATTTGATTGGAGGGAATTCCTCCTCCAATTTCAAAACTCCTTTGGATGCTGACAAAAAGGAATTTTTTAATGATACAAAGGATGCTGCTTGCGCTTGGTTGATAAGAAATCGCTCTCTAACTAACCGTTCATTGCTATCTTGATGAGTTAAATCTACCCATCTATCGTCCGCTAAAGTAACTGATATATTTTCCCAATCAAGTGATTTATTAGATAACCGCTCAAACAATCCCAAAGGTGTTCCTCCGCCTGACAATACCAGGCTTGCTTCTGAATCTTGTTGCAGCGAGCATTTAAGAAGATCTGCGATCCTCTCTGCGAGTGCAATATCAAGTTCCTGAGTGCATTTATATTCTTTGAAATGAATATTATTGGCCATGCCAGCTTCTTCCATCGCCCTCTATAAGCACTTCTGCTTTAGCAGGTCCACCCGATCCTGCACTGTATTTTCGTGTCTCTGATTTATTCTTATTCCATGCCTCAATTATCTGGTCACACCAATCCCATGATGACTCGATCTCTTCTCTGCTCACAAATAATCTCTGATCTCCCTTAATCAACTCAAGAAACAAAAGCTCATATGCATCGACTATTCGCTTGTCACTTTCTAATTCATTAAAATCTAAATTAAGAACTCGTTTTTCCGTAGACAATCTTTCTCGCAAGCTATGTCTTTTGGATACCATTTCAAGCTCTATTCCTTCATTTGGCTGCAAACGAATTACCAACTTATTTGAAGAATCTTCCTTTTTGCCTGAGAAGATTGAATGAGAAGTATCCTTATATACGATGACGATCTCAGTATGCTTGGCATTCATTCTCTTACCGGTCCTCATATAGAATGGAACCCCTGCCCATCTCCAGTTATCAATCTCTACTTTTATGGCTACAAAAGTTTCGCTATTGCTGCTGCTTTTCTCAGCACCCTCCTCTTCAAGGTAACCAACGACCGGTTTTCCATCAATCCAGCCATTGGAGTATTGCCCTCTTACAACGTATTCATCCACCTTATCTATTCCAATTGGTCTTAACGCTCTGAGGAGTTTTATTTTTTCCGCTCTAATTTCGTTCGAGCTCAATGAATTTGGTGGCTCCATCGCTACCATACATAACAATTGGAGCAGATGATTTTGGAACATATCTCTTAATTGTCCAACTTTATCATAATAGGACCACCTTCCCTCGATTCCTAGCGTTTCTGCTGCAGTGATTTGAATATGATCAATACAAGTATTGTCCCACTGAGAGCTTATAATGCGATTTGCAAAGCGAAGTGCCAAAAGATTTTGAACCGTTTCCTTCCCAAGATAATGATCTATTCTATAGACATCTTTCTCATCAAAATATTTACCTACTGCATCGTTTACCTCTTTAGAGGAAATAAGATCATGTCCAATCGGTTTTTCAAGCACGACACTCGTGCCCTCGAAAATACAGCCACTTCCTTCCATATGTTTGCAAATCGACCCATAGAGATCAGGTGGAGTGGCAAGATAAAATATAGCTCTACGATTTTTCTCCATCCAATCTGCAAGATATCCAAATTGCTTTTTCTGAGAAAAATCTATCTTTATATAATAGACTCTACGCTGAAATCTCATCCAAACCTTTCTGTCCCACTCGGCATCTTTAATTCCATCTTGGATTGCTTCCATTATTTGTTTTAGATATGTGACTGTAGTCATATCGTGCCGTGCAACAGAGGCAATTCTGAGGTTGTCAGGCAAAAGCCCCGCCTTATCTAGACGATATAACGCCGGGAATAACTTTCTTCTGGAAAGATCTCCCTGAGCTCCAAATATAATCAGATCGATGTTGTCTTTCATTTTTAATCCTTTTGATACTTTTTCATACCTAAACAGATATCGACTGCAACGATACTGCGTGCTTCACCAGTTCTTCAATCTTCAACCAATCATTAGCTGCCATCAGTTCGGATGAAGCCATCCAGGAACCTCCAACGGCACTTACATTGTCTTGCGACAAGTAATTCAGGAAGTTATGAGCACCAATCCCTCCAGTCGCACAAAACTTTACATTACCAAATGGACCTTTTAAAGATTTAAGGGTGGTTATACCTCCTAACGCCTCAGCAGGGAAAAACTTGAATCGATTAAACCCATATTCCAAGCCCAACATGATTTCACTTGCGGAGGAAATCCCAGGCAGAAAATCTTGCTGTGACTCTCTGGCGAGATCTAGCAAAGATGGCGTTAATCCTGGAGATACAATAAATTTACAACCAATATCTTGAGAAAGTTTGAATTGTTTTTCGTTGCATACAGTTCCAGAACCAACAATCAATTCTGGTACAGAATTTATGATTTTTGTTATGCTCTCTATTGCTGCATCGGTTCTAAGTGTTACCTCTAAGACCGATATACCCCCAGATAGAAGAGTTTCAGCAAGAGGAATTGCATGCTCTACCTTCTCAATCGCAACTACTGGAATAATAGAGTGTCCATCTAGAATGCTAGTCATGCCCTTGTTACCTCGTTAAGCTTTTTTGCAGCGCCAAGTAGACCAAGATTTTCCCTTTTAATGATATATACAGGTATTGTCTTTAGATAACTTACGAACCTACCTTTGTCTTCGAACTTATTTCTAAAATTACTACTTAAGAAAAAGTCTAAAAACTTAGGTATGACTCCACCTGCTATATAAATACCTCCTTTTGCCCCATATGTAAGGGCCAAATTACCCGCGGCACTCCCCATACCCTCACAAAACATATCAAGAGTTGCAACTGAATTAGAGTCAGCTCGCGCAAGAGCCGCCTCAACAATCTCTGCAGGGGATGATAAGTTAGGTTTTGATGCTCGCATGGTACATAGTGCGAGGTATATATTGAAAATTCCTTTACCACTTAATAACCGCTCGAGTGAAACTCGACCAAATTTTGACCTTAAACATTTTACGACCTCCCCTTGAGCTTCACTAATCGGAGAGTAATCAGCATGTCCTCCCTCCGTCTCAATGACATGATAACCGCCATCAAATGGAAGCAATGCGGCCACACCAAGCCCAGTTCCCGCCCCTAAAATTCCAATTGCTCTATTTGCGACTGGCTCGTCACCACCGATTTGAATAGTGTCATCAGGTTTTAATTCCGTTACACCATGAGCCACTGCTTCAAAATCATTAATAATCACTAATGTATTGCATTTGAGAATATTCTTTATTCTCGACTTGATAAAGGACCAATGGCTATTTGTAAAAGAGATTTCCTCGCTATCAGCCGGACAGGCAACAGCAAAACAAACTTTTTTCGGAGGATGATCCCATCCAGTTGTTTGGGATATCTCTGTCATAACTATACTAAGCAGGTCCTCAAAATTAGGATGTTCATCGACCGAATGAAAAAACTGCTGATTATTTTCTAGCTCATGAGGTCGTATAGCAGAAAATCTAGCGTTTGTTCCTCCTATGTCTGCTATCAAGTACCAATCATTCATCGATGTTTACCAGGAAACAGGAAACTAGCTCCCTCTTCAGCTTGGGAGACATTTTGTCTGCAAACAGCAAAGAATTCCCTACCGCAGCCTTCATCACTAGAAATACTTGGGGCTATGATTTCTCGCTTCATTAGCGAAGTCTCTTCCTCAGAAAGATCTAAAGTACCTGCTATCGCATCAACTCGGATTAAATCTCCATTCACAACCTTCGAGATTAATCCCCCTTCAGACGCTTCAGGACTAACATGAATTGCAGCTGGAACTTTACCAGATGCTCCAGACATACGTCCATCTGTTACTAATGCGACAGAATGCCCCCTGTCTTGAAGAATTCCAAGATATGGTGTTAATTTATGCAATTCAGGCATACCGTTGGCCTTTGGACCTTGATATCTGATTACCACGACACAGTCCCTATCCAACTCTCCTGCCTCAAACATTGGCAATAATTGACTCTGTTCATCAATAACTACTGCTGGAGCCTCAACTATCAAATTTTCGTGCATCACGGCAGAGACCTTTATTATAGCTCTACCAAGATTACCCTTTAAAAGCTTAATACCTCCCTCTTTCGAAAAAGCCTTTTTAACTGGCACTACTACACTCTCATCAAGCGATTCTTTTGGCGACTCACGCCAATTAATTACACCATTTTCTATAAAGCTTTCCTTCACATAATCAAAAAAATTATCGCTCCAAACTGTTCTTGCTGATCCATGCATATAACCCGCATTAAGTAATTGCCTAAATAAAAAGCCAGTTCCACCTGCAGCATGAAAATGATTAATATCAGCTTCGCCGTTAGGATAAACTCTCGCTAACAAAGGAATCTCAGACGATAAATCAGATATATCATCCCAATTAATGATAATTCCAGCCGCTAAGGCTATCGCTATAAGATGCATTGTATGATTTGTCGAACCACCCGATGCAAGAATGGCGACTAACGCATTGACTATCGATTTTTCGTCAATTATCTCGCCGATGGGCCTATAATCCGGGCCCAAAGATGTTATCCGACAAAGTTGATGGCAGGCATATTGAGTTAAAAGCTCACGCATTGGATCATCTGGATTCACAAACGAGCTTCCTGGAAGTTGAAGACCTAGGGCTTCTAAAACGACTTGATTACTATTAGCAGTACCATAAAAAGTGCATGTTCCTGCACTGTGATAAGATTTCGACTCCGCAGATAATAAATCTTCTCTTGATACCTTGCCCTCAGCGTGCAACTGCCGAACCCGCTGCTTCTCTTTATTTTCAAGCCCAGATCTCATTGGTCCAGCAGGCACAAAAATAGTAGGCAAATATCCAAAACTCAATGCACCCATGAGAAGTCCGGGAACTATTTTATCGCAAATTCCAAGCGCTAAAACGCCATCAAACATTTGATGAGATAAAGCGATTGCAGCACTCTGGGCGATTGTGTCTCTACTGAACAGACTAAGCTCCATTCCGAGCTGACCCTGAGTAACACCGTCACACATTGCCGGGACACCACCGGCGACTTGGGCAGTAAATCCCATATCTCTCACAGCCATTTTTATAATTGAGGGATACGTCTCATAGGGCTGGTGAGCAGATAACATATCGTTGTATGCCGTAACGATTGCAATATTGCCCGCATCTAGTAACTTTAATTTTTCTTTATCAGAATCATTGCAAGCAGCAAATCCATGGGCCAAATTACCACAACTTAAATTACCACGCCGAGCTTTATTCTCGCCATCACGCCTTATTCGTGACAGGTAAATTTCTCTGCTATTAGAGCTTCTCTTTAAAATCCTTTCTGTAATCTTTTTTACTTTTAAATTCATTTTGAGCTGCACACCGATTATTATGTAACAAAATTACTTAATTTCTTTCATAAAACACGTTTATAATACCATATGTGTAATTAAATTACATAAATTTTACATCCAACAATTTTTTATAAGTGTTACCATTAGCGATAAGAATTCTTTCCTAAGATCAACTAATGAATGCAGAATAAAGAGCAAAATATTACTCAAACCAATATTTGGTCAAACCTGGTGGATCAATCTCGCTCTGTTGGCGACATAATCATTTCTGATTTGTTTAAGAAAGAAAAGAACCGCGCTAAATCGATGTCGATAAAAATAGCCGAGGTTTTCTTCGATTATTCAAAAAATCTTATAACTAAAGATATCTTGAAAAATTTAATAGCACTCGCTGAGGAAGCGAATTTATCTATCAGGATTGACAAAATGTTTGATGGTAAAGCTATAAATCGCTCTGAAAACAGATCGGCACTTCATACTGCGCTTAGGGCAGATCAAGATGGTGAACACTCGGCAAACATTAAATTGAAATTTAAGTCAATTAATGATCAAGCATCTAAAATAAAGGCCATTAGTGATAAAATTAGGTCAAAGGAGTGGGTTGGAGAAACAGGGAAATCGATTACTGATGTTATAAACATTGGCATTGGAGGCTCCGATTTGGGGCCAAGAATGGCATGCACTGCGCTCAAGGAATTCGCGTCAGCTAGACTTAATATACATTTTGTTTCTAATGTCGATGGCACCGACATAAATGATGTACTGTCTAATTTAAATCCAGAGACAACTCTTATTATTATCTCAAGCAAAACTTTTACAACAATGGAAACCTTGTTAAATGCAGATAAAGCCTTAGCTTGGTTGGAAAAAGATCTAGAAACACAAAATATTAGAAGTAGTAATCATGTCATCGGAGTTACTGCAAATGCCAAAAATGCGAAGTTGTTCGGTATAGATGAGACACGAGTTGTTGAGTTTGATGATTGGGTTGGTGGCAGGTACTCCATTTGGTCAAGCATAGGCTTGTCTTTAGCAATATCAATTGGATTTGATAACTTTCAAACTATGCTCTCAGGGGCTAGAGAAATTGACAATCATTTTAGAGAATCGCCATTTGATCAAAATATACCCGTGATAATGGCAGTTCTAGGTATTTGGTATAACAATTTCTTAGGAGCACAATCACACGCGATAATCCCTTACTGCGAAAGATTGACTTTATTTCCTTCCTACCTTCAACAATTGGATATGGAAAGCAATGGCAAATCTGTTGATCAGAATGGGGAGCAATTAAAATATCAAACTGCACCCATTATATGGGGTCAAACAGGGACTAATGGCCAACATGCTTTCTTTCAACTTTTGCATCAAGGGACAAAATTTATCCCAATTGACTTTATCGCCCCAATTATTCAAAAGCAAAGCGATGACAAAAGCCAAAAAATCCTACTTAATAATATGTTAGCGCAGTCGATGTCACTGATGGTCGGCAAAAAAGCGAAAGAGGGCGAAAATCACAAGAGCTACCCAGGTAACAAACCTTCTTCAACACTGCTAGTTAACTCACTGTCACCAAAAACCCTAGGTGCGCTAATAGCAATATACGAGCATAAAGTATTCGTTCAAGGAACAATCTGGGGCATAAATTCTTTTGATCAATGGGGAGTAGAACTTGGTAAAGAACTCAGCATCGCATTAAACAAAGGAAATATTTCGAATATTGATCCATCGACAGATCAACTTAAAGACATAATTTCAAAATTTACTAATTATTAGGCTCTAAGTTCCTTTGGAATAGAGAAATAAACATTTTCATTATTACTCTCTTTGCTTTCCGGGGGAGAAGCCCCCAGCGATACTAAGTACTCAATTACCTGATCAACAATGGACTCTGGAGCCGAGGCGCCTGCAGTCAAGCCAACTACACAATTTTCAAAAAACCAGTCAGCTTTGATGTTATCTGGCCCGTCAATCAAATAGGACTTACATCCACAATTTTCTGCTAATTCCTTTAATCGATTTGAATTAGAACTGTTTGACGAACCAACCACGAGGACAATATCAGCCTCAATCGCGAGCTGTTTTACTGCATCCTGCCTATTTTGTGTCGCATAGCAGATATCGTTTTTTTGTGGTCCTTTAATTTTGGGGTATTTTTCTCGCAAAGCATCAATCACTGACGCAGTGTCATCCATCGATAGGGTTGTTTGAGTAACATATGCAATTCTCTCAGTTTGGGAGACCTCAAGATCGATAACATCTTGCACATTCTCAACCAAGTACATGTTTCCACCATTCGATGCATTGAATTGACCAATTGTTCCCTCCACCTCTGGATGGCCTTCATGGCCTATCAAGATGCACTCACATCCCTCGTTGCTATACTTTTTTACCTCAAAGTGAACCTTCGTTACCAGGGGACACGTCGCGTCGAATACTTTTAGATTTTTCTCTTTCGCTTGACTCCTTACCTCAAGAGACACTCCATGAGCGCTAAAAATGCAGGGAACACCATCTGGAACCTCGTCAATATTCTCAACGAAAATAACTCCTCTTGCTATCATGTCTTCAACAACGAATTTGTTGTGAACAACCTCATGCTTTACATAAAGCGGCGATCCGAAGAGCTCTAGAGCACGCTCTACGATCTCAATGGCACGATCTACGCCAGCACAGAATCCTCTGGGATTGGCTAACTTAATTTGCATCAGCAGCATCTCCATTTTCTATGTTTAAGATCTTTACTTTGAACAAAATAAGCTTACCTGCTAAAGGATGATTAAAATCCACTGAGGCAAATTTATCATCAATTTTTATAATAACACCTGGCAGCTCACCGCCTCCATTCTCAAAGGAGTAGACGGATCCCACTTCCAAATTGTCATCATCAAAACTTGCTCTTTCCAGCCTCTGTATATTTTGATCATTGTATTGACCAAATGCCTCTTGCGGTTCTATTTCGAAAATTTCTTCTTCACCAATCGCTAAACCAATAAGAACTTTTTCGAAACCTGGTAACAGATTTCCATCTCCAACACAAAAATTAGCTGGTTCTTTATCAAAAGTTGAGTCAATAATAGTCTGGTCCTCAAGCATCAAAGAAAAGTGCATTGTTACCCGTATACCATGAATAATTTCAACTCTCACCCGACTCTTCCTTTGTGTACCGATTAAATATTAAATTATCAGCGATAAATAAAGTGGCTCCAATCGTGATTGCAGTATCTGCAATGTTAAAAGCTGGGAAATGAACCCCTGACCAATGAAAATCGAGAAAATCTACAACATAACCGAGAATCAGTCTATCGTAAAAGTTCCCAAGCGCACCTCCCAAAATAATAATCAAGGATAATGTTTCTAGATATTTCTTTTCATCTGATTTTTTTATCCAATACACAATTACCATACTTGCGATCGCTGAAATAATCGTTAAAAACCATCTTTGCCATCCGCCTGCTTCACTTAAAAAGCTGAACGCGGCTCCATAATTCCTCACATGCACCAAATTAAAGAAAACCGTTAACTCATTTCTTTGTCCTAAATATAAATTTTGAACAACCAGCATTTTAGTGAACTGATCCAGTAAAAAAATTAATGAAGCAATCAAGAAAGCAGCTAGTAAGGGTTTTCTTTGTATTAAGCTAAATCTATACATCACTCTGTTCGATAAACCACTTTCTTACCCAGTTGATATCATTTTTGATATTGTCTACTAAACTCTCAATATTAATGAACTTTTTCTCGTCTCTTACTTTATGCTTGAATTCCACCGACACTAGTTTTCCATAAATATTTCCTGAAAAATTCAGTAGGTGGACCTCCAATATTGGTCTCAAAAGATCACCAACGGTTGGCCTGATGCCCACATTCGCAGCGCCATTATATACTTTTTTATCAATCCTTAACGTTACCGCAAAAACTCCAGTAATAGGGACTCTATATCTCTTTAAATTTATGTTAGCAGTGGGAAAACCTAATTTTCGTCCTACTTGAGCTCCGTAAGTGACCTTTCCCACCACTTCGAAAGGCTTTCCCAATAATTTTGCAGCCAAATCAAACTTTGATTCAATTAGTGCTTTCCGAATACTCGTGCTACTAACACGTTTGTCGTCTACATCAAACGTTCGCATTTGCTGGACAGTAAAATTATTTAATTTGCCAGAGCTCTGCAACATTTTAAAATCTCCAGACCTATCGCATCCAAACCTGAAGTCATCGCCAATTATCAGATGTTTCGCATACAAACCATTAATAATTATGCTGATAAATGCATCTGCTGTAAGATTCCTTAAAGAATCATCAAATCTTAGGCAAACAACTATATCGATCCCAGAATCACAGAAAGTTTTTAATTTATCACGAAGTCTCATCAATCTCGCAGGTGCCTTTTCACCGGAAAAGTATTCTTGAGGTTGAGGTTCAAAAATCATGACAGCTGATTTTAGACCTCGTTTTAATGCGGCAGCTTTCAGATCATTTAAAACCATTTGATGACCAAGGTGAACCCCATCAAATGAGCCTATCGTGAGAGCAGTGTCCTCTTTAACGGAATTAAAGTTATAGATCCCTCTAATGATTCTTAAAGTGTTTCCTTTGTGAGTTATTTCCATGGCTCTAAACCGATTTATTTAAGCAACGCTGAACAGATTTAATAACGCGATTCCTCTCTTAATTAATCAGAGGACACTCCCTTAGACGGGGCTATGAAATCTGCTTTTCGCACTCCGAAGAAAAACAAAGACAAAATATATACGCACATTCCTACAACACAAACAACAATGAGCCGTGATCCTCGATTCCAAAAATCTGAGTTCAACCAAAATTCTCTATTGTTTAGTCCCAGAGATTCGGAAATCCAACCTAACACAAAAACCATTATTAATAGTGACACACTTATCCTGAGGAAGAACCTAGCCCATCCTGGCAGAGGAATATAGAATCCTTTTTTCAGAGAATAGTATAACAACAAGCCGGCATTTAAAAAGGATGAAATCGAGGTTGCAAGTGCAAGACCCACATGACCTAAGTTAAAGAAGAAAAACAAAGGTATTACAAGCGCTAGATTGAAGACCATGTTAGCTATCATTGCAATAATTCCGACTCGCACAGGGGTAATCATGTCTTGTCTTGCAAAAAATCCAGGTGCCAAAACTTTTATTAACATAAATCCAGTTAAACCCAGCGCATAGGCACTTAGACTGTAACTTGCCATTTTCATATCCATCGCTGTCATAACATCGCCATAAAAAAACAGAGCAACTAATATTGGTTCAGACAAAATAAGTATGGCGATTGTAGAGGGTAATGCTATATAAAAAATCATTTTAATCCCCCAATCTAAAGTCTCTGAGAAATTTTCAATAGACTTCGCAGCATGCATTCTTGATAGATTTGGAAGAATTACCACAGCAATTGCTATCGCAAAAATACCAAGCGGTAATTCTGTTATTCGATCAGAGTAATAAAGCCATGACACACTCCCAGTTGGCAAAAATGTTGCTAAAATAGTATCCAATAGTAGGTTAATCTGACTTACCGAAACGCCAAAAATAGCGGGTGCCATAAGTGTTAGTATTTTTGTAACGCCAGGATCTTTCCAATCAATAGAGGGAGGAGTTAACAACCCGATTCTATAAATAAATGGGAGCTGAAAGCAAAACTGGACAATACCAGCAATAAGTACACCCCAAGCCAGTGCAAAAACTGGATATTCGAGCATAGGTGCCAAAAAAATCGCCGCTAAAATTAAGGTAATGTTCAAAATAATTGGAGTTGCAGCAGGAACAGCAAATCTGTCATAACTTTGCAGAACGGCCCCAGCAAGACCTGTCATAGAAATGAAAATAAGGTAAGGAAAGGTTATTTGCAGCATCCCTTTAAGTGCATCAAATTTCTCAGGATCATTTAAATACCAGGTAGGCGCGAAAAGTGCTGAGAAAAACGGGACTGCTAAAATAAAGAAAAGGCCAAAAAATGCAAGTGTTAAACCAAAGGTTCCCGAAACTTTACTAATAAAGTTTTTAACAGCACTTTTTGATTTACCTTCCCTGTATTCTCCCAAAACTGGAACAAAAGCTTGAGAGAAAGCACCCTCAGCGAAGATTCTTCGGAAAAAATTTGGAATTTTAAAAGCGACAAAAAAAACATCTGCAAGCGCATCTGCCCCGATCAACCTCGCAAATACGACGTCTCGCACCAAACCTGCGACTCGACTCAATCCTGTAAAAAAACTAACAACAAAGCTCGATCGCAACAGGCCGGTATCGCGTTTATTTGAAGGTTTTGTTTTTTGTTTTTCCATTATCAAAAATAAATTTTAAAGATCTTTTCAGTAGTGTAACGAACCCTTTAAATTTTGGCTAAATATAATCCGTGTTCTATTTTTTATAAAAATAAAAGTACACTTGTTTTAAAATTTACTATCGAGCAAAAAAACCGAAATTAAATATCATAGGTTCACTTGAATATACCTTGTAAAACTAGTATTCTGCCGCCTCAAGAAAAGGAGCAGATTTTGGCGAACACACCCCAAGCAAAAAAGAGAGCGCTTCAAGGCGAGAAAAGAAGGCAGCATAATGCGAGTCTGAAATCTATGATGCGGACTTATCTAAAGAGGGTGAATGCGGCTATACTAAATAAAGACAAAAAGGTAGCTGAGCAAGCCTACTCGGTGTCTATGCCAATTATTGACAGGATGGCTGACAAAGGTCTAATTCACAAAAATAAAGCGGCAAGACACAAAAGCCGATTAAACTCGAAGATTAAAGCCCTCTAAAATACAAGAGCTACTTCTACTTCCAAAGTCACCCACTGACAACAACGAGATTGTCTTTATCAATTAAGTTTGGATTCTCTTCGTAACCCAATATGCTGACAATTGCTGAACTCGGACGTCCAATTATATTCCGGGCATCTGATGAGTTGTAATTAATTAATCCACGAGCCACCTCAACTCCCTCATCATCGATACACCTCACCAACTCACCCCTATTAAAAGTTCCTAAAACTTTTTTGACGCCAACTGGCAGCAAGCTAACAAAATCTTTTTGCAAGGCTTTCGATGCTCCAGCATCAATGATTAGATCACCTGAATGTTTCAACTGACCCATTAACCATTGCTTCCTTGCATTTAATGGCTTTTCATCTGAATACAAAAACGTTCCTAAGTCTTCGCCAGAAGCCAGTTTAGTTACGATATTCTTAATCATACCGCCCGCGATAATGGTTCCGCATCCAGATTTCGCGGCGATCCTCGCAGCTTTTATTTTTGTTACCATCCCACCACGTCCAAGTGAACTCGCACCACCGGCATATTTATTAAGTGATTGATCGTGTACTGAAACATTATTAATTAAGAAAACATCTTTTTTGAGATTCGGATCAGCACTGTAGAGACCATCTTTATCAGTAAGCAAAATCAATAAATCAGCATCGATTAAGTTAGAGACAAGTGCAGCCAAAGTATCATTATCCCCAAACCTTATTTCCTCTGATGAAACACTATCATTTTCATTAATGATAGGAATCACCTCTAACTCTAATAAATTTTTTATTACATTTCTCGCATTCAAATACCGCTCGCGATTTGCAAAATCGTCATGATCAATTAATATTTGACCAGTTTTTTTTTCGTGTTGTCTGAAGCAAGTTTCATAATAATGCATCAATCCTGCTTGACCTACTGATGCGGCTGTTTGTAATTGGTCAATTTTTCGTGATTGCACATCCCATCCTAACTGAGACATGCCTTGAGCTATTGCCCCAGAGGAGACAATAACTATCTGCTTTCCAAGCAATTGAAGATCGACCACTTGACGCGCTATGTCATCAATAAAGTTGTGATCGAGACCCTTGCCCCCATTTGTTAAAATTGAGCTGCCTATTTTGATGACTATTCGAGACGCACCCTCAACTGCATTTCTGTTCATAAGCACCTACTTAGTAAATATAACTTCAATATCCGAGCCCTCATCACTCTCACTATTTTTTTTCGCTTCTCTTCTAAGCTTAGCGATTCGATTTATTTGATCTCTGGCTTCACGAAAAATAGCCTTCCGATTTTCGATAACTAGTCTTTTATAATCTGGATTAGACTCTTCCTTCTCTCGTAAGTTGTCTATATGAGAATATATTGAGTTACAAAGCAACTCCATTCCTAACCCAGTCGCGCCAGATATAAGAAAAAATCTACCTTTCCATTGCAAATCAGCAATTAATTCTTTTAGAACTCTCTCATGCTCATCATTACTTAATAAGTCTACTTTGTTGACTACCAGCCACCGATGCTCTGTTGCGAGCGTAGGGCTAAATTTTTCAAGCTCACGTTCGATTTCTTCTACAGCATGTTTAGGAGAACTTCCATCTAATGGACTAATATCAACCAAATGCAGTATAAGCTTGGTTCGTGTAAGATGTTTTAAAAACCTCATACCCAGACCCGCTCCATCTGATGCGCCTTTTATGACACCAGGAATATCAGCAATCACAAACGACCGCTCACTATCCAATCTAACAACGCCCAAGTTTGGCACCATAGTAGTAAACGGATAATCAGCAACTTTTGGTCTAGCAGCTGAAACTGTCTGGACCAATGTTGATTTACCAGAATTTGGTAAGCCTAAAAGACCAACATCTGCCAATAAAGATAGTTCGAGTTTTATCTCGCGAGATTCTCCCTCTTTTCCAGGCGTTGTTTGCCGTGGAGTTCTATTTCTACTGGATTTAAATCTCGTATTTCCAAGTCCATGAAACCCACCCTTAGCAACAAGTAATTTTTGCTCTGGAAATGTCAAATCACCGATGATTTCGCCCGTCTCAGTTACTGTAACAATTGTTCCGACAGGAACCGAGATATAGAGATCATCACCCTTACTGCCTGTGCAATCAGAGCCACTCCCTTGTGACCCGTTCTCCGCTTTGAATGACCTTGTATACCTAAAATCGATTAACGTATTTAATTCTGTTTTTGCTTCAAGAAATATACTACCCCCGTCTCCTCCATCTCCACCGTCAGGGCCTCCTTTCGGTATAAATTTTTCTCGCCTAAAACTAAGACATCCGCTACCTCCATTACCGGCAAAAACTTTGATTGTAGCCTCATCAACAAATTTCACGATGCGTTACCTCTTGTCGCGCAAACTAACGTGTAGAAGAAATATTGAGTAAACATTAGTCTTAAGTAAAAAAAAAGCCCCGTATGGGGCTTTCTTAACATTAGCATATGTGAACTATACGGGATTCACCTGAGCATATTTTCTATTCTTTGGTCCTTTTTGAACGAAACTTACTACGCCGCTCGATGTTGCAAATAGCGTATGATCCTTACCAAGCCCAACATTCTCGCCAGCATGAAACTTTGTACCGCGCTGACGAACTATAATACCGCCAGCGTTAATAGTTTGGCCACCGTACACCTTGACCCCAAGGCGCTTACTTTCCGAGTCCCTTCCGTTTCTAGTACTTCCACCTGCTTTTTTATGAGCCATTAATCTTTCCTCTTTGGCGCAGACGCCTTAATTCCGGTGATTTTTACTTCAGTATACCATTGCCTATGACCCTGAGTAGAACGAGAGTGCTTGCGTCTGCGAAACTTCACGATTGTAACTTTATCATCCCTGCCATGCGCAATAACCTCACCAGTAACCTTACTTCCCTTAACACTTGGAGCTCCAATTTTAACATCCTTGCCCTCTCCAACCATGAGTGCTTCACCAAAATCAACTTTACCACCTGTGGCAATCTCAAGCTTTTCCAACCTTAGAGTTTCGCCCTTTTGAACTCTGTGTTGTTTTCCACCGCTCTTAATTACAGCAAACATTTTTGTCTCCAGATGCATTATTTATATGGGTTTTACCCCCTAACTAGGCGCGCAATTCTAATTCAAGACAACTACCGAAGCAAGTGTAAGAAACATTTAAAATTTCTTAATCATAAGTAATGCAATTTTAATTCACTCTAACCAGATAAGAGTTGCATTTCGCCCCGTTATTTTCTCTCGACGATAAGAATAAAAGTGGTCTTTCTCTTTAAAACTACAAAACTCTCCTCCAAACATTCTTTTCACTCCTCCAATCCTAAAGTCGGCTCTCGCAAGCTCATAAAGATCCGCCTTAAGCTTTTGTCCCTTGCTCGGGTAAAAGGCATTATCAATTTGTTTTCGATGCTCACAATTCTCCGAGTTTGCTATAAAATACTCTCTAACCTCTGAACCAACTTCAAAATTATCGAGACCAATCGCAGGGCCAAGGTATACCAACAATTGATCAGCTGGTGCGTGAAACATTTTCAATAAATTTTTAATAATACGGTTACTCAACCCTCTCCATCCCGCATGGATAGCAGCAATCTCAGTGCCTAAAGTGTTGCAAACAAGAATTGGCAGACAATCTGCTGTTAAAATCCCACATGGAAATCCTTTTTTTCTGCAATAGAAACCATCTCCGTCAGAAATCTGATAGCCATCCTCAACTTCAATTATTTCAACACCATGGATTTGATTAAGCCAGATTGGATCTCCTGGAAGTGCTAATTTTTCTTTTAAAGATTCTCTGTTAGCGATCACAGCTTCAGATTTATCACCAACATGTGTTGCTAGATTATTACTTTTATAAGGTTCTTTACTTGCTCCACCAAATTTATAAGTGATGACACATTTTACAGAGGACGGGCAAGGCCAGTGGGGGACAAAAAAGTTGTGTTTTTTAACCCTCAACTGACAAACACTCTAATAAATTCCTCATATCTTCTGGCAATTCGCAGGTCCAGCTCATTTTATCGCCCGATAATGGATGTATTAATTCCAACTTTCTGGCATGCAAAGCTTGTCTTTTGAAATCATTAATTACTTGTTTGAGGTTGTAAGAAATGCCTTTGGGAAATTTAGAACGCGGAGAGTACGTTTGATCTCCCAAAATAGCATAATTTATGTGAGACATATGAACTCTTATTTGGTGTGTTCTACCAGAATCAAGACTTATACAAAGATGAGAAAATCCCGAATATCTTGTGATAATTTCATAATGGGTTTTTGATTCTTTGCCTCCTTCTCTTACAGTCATCATTTTTCTATTTCTGGGATGTCGACCAATCGGTTTATCCACAGTACCACCACTAACAAGTTCGCCAGTAACAATAGCCTCATATTCTCTTTTAACCTCTCGCCTCTGAAGTTGAGACACAAGCTGATTTTGTGCTTGAAGCGTTTTAGCGACTACCATTAACCCCGTTGTGTCCTTATCGAGTCGATGGACAATACCTCCCCTTGGAACCGAGGCTAACTGAGGGAAGTGATACAAAAGCGCATTTAAAAGTGTCCCGGACCAATTTCCTGCGGCAGGATGAACAACAAAATTAGCAGGCTTATCGATAACAACAAGGCTTTCGTCTTCGAACAGAATATTTAGAGGGATGCTTTCAGGCAAAAATTTAACTTTTTCATCAAACTGAGGGACCAACACGATCTCCTCACCACCTTTCAATCTATACTTGGGTAAACGTCGCTCACCATCTACCGATACAAATCCATCCCGTATCCACTGCGACAAACAAGATCTTGAGTAATCTGCAAATAACTTAGCAACAACCTGATCTAACCGATTTCCCTTCTCACAACATTGAACAATGGCTTTTTTAGCGTCGATTTCCATTTCGTCATTCTCAATATCAGAATCCATAGTTATTAGTCTTTGGAATAACCCTTCTTATCGTTTAGCAGTAGTGTAATGAGGAATCGAATTAAAAACTATTGGAGTCTTGCAAGAATTACTCATAAACTAGACAGTCTTGGTTAAAAAAAGCGAAATATAATGTCTCTTAAAAACCTGGTGATTGTAATTCTATTACTGAATTTATCAGCATGTGCCTGGTTCAGTCAGGAAGAGGATGAGAACAAAGGAATTATGACTGAAAAGGATTTTTACGAAAAAATCCAAGAAAGCTTAAATTCAAATAATTGGTCAGTGGCAATAAGTAACCTCCAATTACTCGAATCTCAATTCCCTTTCGGAAAATATGCAGAACAGGGACAGCTTGAACTTATTTTTGCTCATTACAAAAGCGGTGATTTTGAATCAAGCATTGCAGCCGCAGATAGGTTTGTTCGACTCCATCCACAACATAAAAACGTCGATTATGCTTTTTATGTTAAGGGTCTGTCACAAATATCTCAAAGCGAGGGTTTCCTCGATAACTATATGCCAACTGACTCAAGTATGAGAGATATTGGTGATGCCAGATTAGCATTTAATACACTCACAGAGCTGATTAAAGGATATCCAGATAGCCCATATGCTTTGGACGCAAGACAACGTTTGATAAACATCAGAAATAGGCTTGCAAGGGCAGAGATACATGTAGCTAACTATTATTTTACTCGCGGAGCGCATATGGCAGCGGCTAATCGAGGTCGATATGTGGTTGAAAATTTTCAGCAAACTCCAGCCGTGCCAGACGGATTAGCAGTCATGATTCAAGCGTATAAGCTGCTTGGATTAGATGATCTAACTGAAAATCCCTTACAAGTTCTCCGAGAAAATTATCCTGAACATCCCTCAATTAATGAAGATGGTACTTTTAACTATAAGCAATCTTTAAGCGACTCCAAGGGCATCCTAGATAGATTGTCCTTCGGATTAATTAAAAGAGAATCACCACCAAAATTTGATAGTCGCGAGACCTTTGATAGGCCGACAATTGAAGGAGCAAGAGAAAAAAAGAACGGAAAAACTGAGACATCTTCGTTACTGAATCGTATTACATTTGGTGTATTTAATTAGAATTTTCCAATCGTAATAGAGGTAATATAGAAAAATGAGCGCGCGTGAGATTATTGAGGAAATGAAGGTAAAACCCCAAATAAATCCTCAAAACGAAATTGATTCAAGAGTAACATTTATACAAAAACGGTTAGAAGAAGCGGGATCAAAAACCCTTGTCCTAGGCATCAGTGGCGGTGTCGACTCTTTTACATGTGGCAGGCTGGCGCAACTTGCGGTGGATGGGTTGAATGAAAAATATAAATCTTCAGATTACAAATTCGTAGCGATACGACTTCCTTATGGAGAGCAAAAAGATGAGGATGCGGCTCAGCTTTCGCTAGAATACATAAAACCGACTGTAACGCTTACAGTTAACATAAAAAATGGTGTCGACTCGATCAACTCTAGTGTTTGCGAAACACTTTCAAGTAATAACCTCTTGCCTGACGGAGACAGCGTAGATTTCGCAAAAGGTAACGTAAAAGCTCGACTCAGAATGTCGTCGCAATATGAAGTTGCAGGGTTATTGAATGGTCTTGTTTTGGGCACTGATCATTCTGCAGAGAATATCACAGGTTTCTATACAAAGTTTGGAGATGGAGCATGTGACTTAGTTCCTCTTTTTGGACTGAGTAAGCGCCAAGTTCGTTCACTTGCGAAAGAAATGGGTGCCCCTGAAGAAATTTATAACAAAATACCTACTGCTGATCTTGAGTGTTTGAGTCCCCAAAAGAAAGACGAAGATGTCTTGGGAATATCCTACAACAATATAGACGACTTTTTGGAAGGGATACCAGTGGCGAAGGATATCGAAGAAAGGTTGACCGAGATATATCAGCGGACTCAGCACAAGCGACTACCCATCGCGACTCTTTATGATTAAAAATATCAAAAGTTAATAGCGTTCACTGCGAAAGATATATTTGGTACGACCGAGTGGACTCGAACCACCGACCCCCACCATGTCAAGGTGGTGCTCTAACCAGCTGAGCTACGGTCGTACAATTTTGCGGTCCGGCATTTTAAGCAGTTATCCTTAGGTTTTCAAATCAAATAGGCCAATCAATTGATTCTAATAACTATGAATGCGGGATGACTGTCATCTTTTTAATGACTGGCGGGCCTGACATCAAACCTTTAAAGCTTGGTCCTGAGTTTTTTATGTGATCTGCTGTCCTATGAGCTTGAACAGCTTCATCATCTTTATACAACTCCATCACTAGATATTGACCATCGTTGTCCTTGCACAGCTCATACAATAAATTCCCTGATTCATTTAAGTTTACAGCAGATACTAAAGCCAACATTGCCTGCTCAAAATTTTTTTCACATCCCGGTTTAACCATCATTTTTGCTGTTATTGCTATCATTAGATTTCCTAAAAAATTATTATTTAATGTAAATCAGTGTATATGCTGATTACACAAAAAAGCGATCATTAATTCTTATATAGTAAAATAAATGACAATGAATTTTTTAAGAATATTAATTAGCAAGATAAGTATTGTTTTTGTT
>CACJVE010000015.1 GCA_902596775.1 uncultured SAR92 cluster bacterium | reverse complement strand
TGTCATGGTTTGCCGATAGAGCATGAAATAGATAAAAAATTAGGGATGTCGGCTCAAGATGCCGTTAAAACGCTTGGTATTGCTGGCTATAATGACGAATGTCGATCGATAGTTCAGCGATATGTTAAAGAGTGGCAACATACCATTACTCGGATTGGACGCTGGGTAGATTTTGACAATGACTACAAAACGATGGATGCCTGGTATATGGAATCTGTTTGGTGGGTCTTTAAGCAGCTTTGGGACAAAGGACTTATCTACCAAGGTGTCAAAGTTATGCCGCTATCAACATCATTAGGAACTCCATTAGCTAACTTTGAGGCTACTTCAAATTATCAGGATGTTCAGGATCCTGCAGTAACTGTTCTATTAAAATTGGAAAGAGAGGACGCATTTTTAGCAGTATGGACAACAACACCATGGACTTTGCCATCCAATTTGGCAGTATGCGTTGGAGAAAATATTGACTATGAATTAGTGCAAGATAATGAAACTGGACGAAAAATATATTTGGCTCAAACAAGGGTAGCGCATTATTTCGGAGAAGATGCAAAGATTCTCAACGAAGTTAAAGGCTCAGAGCTTGTAGGGAAAACTTATCACCCGGTTTTTCCTTATTTCGCTGATCAAAAAGAATTAGGTGCGTTCGTAGTGTTAAGTGATGATTATGTAACTACTGAGAGTGGAACTGGCCTTGTTCATCAAGCTCCTGCCTTTGGCGAGGATGACTTAAGAGTGCTCCAATCACATGACATTACAGCAATGGTGTGCCCAGTGGATTTACATGGAAAATTTACTGATGATGTTACTGATTTTGCTGGAATCTATGTAAAGGATGCAGACAAGAAAATTATTGAACACTTGAAAGCCAATAAAGACCTTCTTCGCCAAGAGGTAATTCAACATAGCTACCCATATTGCTACCGCTCAAATACTCCCTTGATTTATAGAGCAATTCCCTCGTGGTACGTGCAAGTCACTAAAATTAAGAACAAAATGATAGATGCAAATAGCAAAATCAACTGGGTCCCCGAACATATTAAAGACGGTCGTTTTGGTAACTGGGTAGAGGGTGCAATAGATTGGGCGATTTCTAGGAATCGAGTCTGGGGAACACCACTACCGGTTTGGATTAATGACGTCACCGAAAAGACTATATGTATTGGTTCTATTGATGAATTAGAAAAGTATACCGGTGTTAGAGTAAATGATTTGCATCGAGAATACGTAGACAATCTGTCATTCTCTTTGGAAGGTGAGGAGGGTGTGTATAAAAGAATCGAAGAAGTTCTAGATTGTTGGTTTGAATCGGGCTCAATGCCTTATGCCCAACTCCACTTCCCTTTTAAAAACACAGAACTGTTTGAAGCAGGATTTCCAGCAGAGTTCATTGCTGAGGGTTTAGATCAAACGCGAGGATGGTTCTATACATTAACTGTTCTCGGTGCTGCACTATTTGACAAACCTGCTTTTAGAAATGTCATTGTTAATGGCATGGTAATGGCTGAAGACGGTAAAAAAATGTCCAAAAGTCTTCGTAATTATACTGCTCCCGATGAGTTGATGGAGAGATATGGAGCTGATGCTTTGAGACTTTACTCTATTAATTCAGGATTGGTTAAAGGCGAAGAGCAGCGATTTTCTGATTTAGGAGTAAAAGACATGGTCAGAAGGGCGCTTTTACCATGGTATAACGCGTATTCTTTTTTTAACACTTATGCGGTAATAGATAACTGGTCGGTAGATAAATTGAGTAAAGAGAGAACAAACATTTTAGATAAATGGTTAATATCAAGGATTCAAACATTAAAAACCAACGTTGCTGCAGAGATGGAGAAATATCGTTTATACAATGTCGTTCCCGAGCTTTTTATTTTCATTGAAGATCTAACGAATTGGTATATCAGACTTAACCGCACGCGGTTTTGGGGTGCTGGCTTGGGGGAGGACAAAATTTCAGCTTTCAGCACGCTTTACATTGTTTTGGCGGATCTTAGTAAATTGATGGCTCCCTTCGCACCATTCTTATCAGATTATCTATATCAAAAATTATCCTCATTTAAAGAACAAGATCAAGCAGCATCAGTCCACTTATGCCAATATCCAGTTGCGGAAGTAGGGTTTGTAAATACGCGTCTTGAATTAGCCGTTGATAGAATGCAACAGGTAATCTTATTAGGCAGACAAAGGCGTGAAGAGGTGAAAGTGGGTTTAAGAACTCCGCTAAAGAAAATGATAATAATAAATAAGAATCAAGAATTGCTGTCAGACATGAGAAGTTTGGAAGGATACTTAAAAGAAGAACTGAACGTTCAAGAAATAGATTACCGAGCAGATGAGGAAAACTTTATTGAATTTAAAGCAAGGCCGAATTTTCCAATTTTGGGGAAGAGACTAGGTAAAAAAATGAAGGGATTTGCATCCAGAATATCGAGCTTAAATTTTAATGAAATAAAGGAACTGATGAGCGAACAGAAAATTGAAATTGAAGTTGACAATGACGTTGAAGTCTTTACGACGGAAGAGATCGATATCTTGCAAGAGGGTAAGCAAAATTCCAATACCATATCAAATCGCAAAATAAGTATTGATCTTGATTGCACGTTAACTCCCGAGCTCAAGCGTGCAGGGTACGCTCGTGAATTTGTCAATCGAATTCAAAGATTAAGGAAAGATAGAGATTTTGAAGTGAGTGATCGAATTGTATTAACTTATGAAGCAGAAGAGGTACTGTCTGCAGCAATTGAAGAGCATCTTGATTACATCATGAATGAAACGCTGAGTAAGAGTGTTAAATTTGAAAAAAATCTCAATGGTGTTGTAACAGAAATTGATGATTTAGCGCTCGAATTTGATATTAAACAGTTAAACAGTTAAACAGTTATAGATGTAACTAAACTAATTTTTTATAAAAATCTATGGGAATTAGCAAAGCTGCAAAAAGTGTATTAGCAAGAGCTAGCTTTCCTCTCGCGCCCAGAACTTTTGCTTTTTTGAATGACATCAGAATTCAAGCACGAAAAACAATTGAATCCTCTGTTGAGTCGGTTATCAATAATTCCTCAGTGATGATTACTCAAGAAATAATTTCAGGAGTAAGTTGTACTTGTATAAATCCAGAAAGTTTTTTAACTAAAACAAAAATTTTGTATGGTTTTGGTGGTGGATTTGTGTCTGGAAGTGCTTATGAAGATTTCACCATTGCAGTCCCGATTTCTGAAAAGCTTGGAGCAACAGTTATCATCCCAAATTATAAACTTTCGCCTGAGTTTCCGTGGCCTAATGCTTTGAACGAAGCATTTGACGTTTATAGTTCAATTTGTGAAAAACCATTTATGATGCTAGGCGAGTCTGCGGGTGGAAATTTAATGCTTGCTTTAGCACAGAAGGCGCAATTTGAGGGATTAGTAATGCCTAGAGCAATTGCATTGATATCTCCATGGATTGATCTTTCGAATAAAGGTGATAGTTTAGAGTTTAATGATGGACTTGATCCCATGTTGTCGAATCAACATCTTGATTTTGCGGCTAAAACTTATGCGCCGACGGACAAATTTTCTGACCCTTTTGTTTCCCCTATTCATGGTATTTTTACATCCGATTTTCCACCAACATTCATTAGCACAGGTGAAAAAGATCTTTTGCGCAGTCAATCAGAACGCTTGAACGAAATTCTTGTTGCATCAAATGTTAATGTTGAATTAAAAATCTGGGGAGGCATGTGGCATGTTTTTGAATGGTTCCCAGAACTTCCAGAGTCGAATGAGTCCCTTAATTTGATATCACAATTTATGAAAAAATGTGACTGTGATGATTAAAAATAACTAAATTCTGTCAATTTATGTGTATTGTTTTTATCTCTAAATAGTCCTCCAGACCCATTTCTCCGCCCTCTCTTCCATTACCAGATTGCTTATAACCTCCAAATGGGGAACCGTAGTTATATGCACCTCCATTAATATGCACGGCACCGGCGCGAAGACGTGAGGCAACACGTCTAGATTTCTGCTCATCATCTGTTTGAATATAAGCTGCGAGTCCATAAGGTGAGTCATTTGCGATTTTAATTGCATCTTCTTCTGAATCAAAAGGAATCATAACCAGTACAGGCCCAAATATTTCCTGTTGCGCAATTTGCATATCATTGGAAACATCCGAGAAGACGGTAGGTTTAACAAACCAGCCCTCATTCATGTTATCAGGTTTGCCTAAACCCCCTGTTAGGAGAGTAGCGCCCTCATTAATTCCAATTTCTATCATTTTCTGAACTCGGTCGAATTGGATCTTGTCAAAAAGTGGTCCTATATGAGCACCTTCATTGAGAGGATTATCGACCAATACTTTTTCTGAGGCTTGTTTCGCAATTTCTACAGCCTTTTCATAGCAGTTACGCTCAACAAGCATTCGGGTTGGAGCATCACAAGATTGCCCAGTATTAAACATACACTCGTCGACGGATTCGGTGACGCGAGTCAATAAGTCACAATCAGAAAAAACAATATTTGGTGATTTACCTCCCAATTCTAAAGTTACTCGTTTTACAGTCTCTGCTGAGTCACAAGTGACGTTTCTTCCGGCTCTTGTTGACCCCGTAAATGACATCATTTGGATATCTTGATGACATGACAGCGCAGACCCGACCTCAGGACCATCGCCATGCACGAGATTAAAGACACCTTTTGGATATCCTGCCTCGTGAATTATTTCCGCGTAAATCATAGCGGATACTGGAGTATGCTCTGATGGCTTTAAAATGCAGGTACATCCGGTTGCAAGTGATGGAATGACTTTCAATGCAATCTGATTAATTGGCCAATTCCATGGAGTAATTAGTCCGCATACGCCAATTGGCTCAAAGACAATTTCATCGCCATTTTCCAGTTTTTTATGCTCTTGATGTTTTTCTAAAGCATTGATAAATCCATCCAGATGTCCAATTGCGGCATCAGCCTGAGCTTCTTTAGACATCGTAATTGGGGCACCCATTTCTAGTGTCATTGCATAGGCCAATTCATCAAATCTGTTTTCAGTCACTTTTTTCAAACTTTTCAATAGTGATAGCCTCTCTTGTTTGGAATATATAGAGAAGGCAGAAAACGCATCTTTTGCAGCTTGGACAGCTCGGTCAACGTCTTTTGAATTGCCCAGGAAAATGTTACCTATGGTTGTTTCGGTTGCTGGATTTTGAACATTAAATTGATTATTGGAGATCGGCGAAACCCACTCTCCATTAACGTAATGATTGGGCAAATTCTCTAAGTTTATTTTATGTGACATTTACCTTGCCTTTACTATGACTGTGTTTATTATATTTTCGAGCTGTTCGAGAGATATTGATTTTGGATTTGTTTGCGCTGCACTATCTTGCATCGATTTTTTCGCTATTCTATGAGCGCAGTTTTTGGGTACATTTATTTCAGCTAGTGACTTCGGTATTTTAAAGTCATCTAGCATTTTTTCTGTATGTTCGATAAAGCTCTCCATGCTCGTTGTTTTTAGATCAATGGCCTTTGCCATTTTTTCTGTAGAGTTTGGCATATCTGGAAGATTATATTTTAGGATACTTGGGAGGATTATGGCATTTGTTAAGCCATGCTGAGTATCGAACTCCGCACCCACCATGTGAGAGATAGCGTGCACTAGACCCAATCCTTTGAGGAAGGCGATGCCTGCAAGACACGATCCCACCAACATACCTCCTCGCGCAAAAATATTTTTTGGCTCTTGAACAGCCACTGGCAACCAAGTGTTTACCAGCGTCAGGCCTTCGAGAGCTGCTCCATCACAAAGAGGGTGAAAATCAGGAACCAAATAGGCTTCAATTGCATGAACCATTGCGTCAATGCCAGTCCATGCTGTATACGTTTCAGGTAGCCCAATCGTTAATTCGGGATCTAATAAGGCTAATTCTGGTTTAAGATCTTTATGCCAAACACAGAATTTCATTGCCTTGGACGTATCGGTGACCATAGCTGTGCTCTCTGTCTCAGCACCGGTGCCTGCGGTAGTCGGAATTGTTATTAATTTTGGAAATGTTTCACTTGCCGAAATCATTGGAGATGGTTTTTCGAATTCAAAATCCCAGAGATTATGATTATTTTTTGCGGTCATGCAGATTCCTTTTCCTCCATCCATTGCGCTACCGCCACCAATTGCGATTACAGCATCATGATTTCCGTCTAAAAAAAGCTGTTTACCGGCCGCAATATCAGTATCTAACGGATTTGGGGAGATTTTTTTAAATGAAGCAAATGAAATGTTTGATTTAGATAAATAAGTTTCGAGCTTTTCTATGAAAGGAAGATCTGCACTACCCTTATCAGTAACAATCAATGGGTTTTTTATTCCAAGCAGGGAGCATTTCTCGCCAATTTCCATAAGTCTCCCAGGTCCATAAGCAATTGGCACAGGGAATGTCCAATCTTGATGTGTAGTGAAAAAACTTTTTGGTTTATCAATCAATATGCTCATAAATTCTTCTTATATTAAGTTTTTGAGGTTTTTTAATTTCGTAGCAAGTGGTATCTCTTTTTCGATTCCTCTCACAATAAGACGGGCTGGATCAATAAAAGGAATGTCAACTACGGTTGCCTCATGCTTTGTTCCATCAGGATGATAAAGTTGAACTTTTTTTTCAAGCCAATCATCGTGATGGTTGAAGACTACATAGCCAATACCTAGATCTAATGTTAGCGAGGGCACCCCAGCTGTAATAAAACCAACTTCCTGTCCTTCTAACATTATTTTAGCTCCGGAAACGGGTATTTTTGTTTTACATGTTAAACCAAAAAGCCGGCATCTTTTTTCACGATTTAAGAGAGCCTCCTTACCAATAAATTGATCCTTACTTAGATCTATAAAGCCTCCAAGTCCTGCGTCATATGGGGACATATCGGGTGTCATATCAGTTAAGTTGCCAAGAATTCCGCCCTCAATTCGCCTCATTGTCATCGCTTTTGTAGATGCGAATTCCATTCCAAACGGTTTGCCAGTATCCATTAGGTAGTCCCAGAGAATTAGGTGGTTTGTGTTTACATTAGTGTATATCTCAAAGCCTAACTCGTTCGTGAATCCTGTTCGAGATATGAAGACATTCTGGCCTCCAATATCAAAATACCCCGATTGAAAATATTTAAAAGATTCATCTATTGCTTTATTAGAGGCTTCTTTCATGATTTCTAGGGACATCGGCCCTTGTATCTGCAGAACTCGACTTTTGGGATCCGAAATTGATACATCAAGATTTCCTTTATTAGCGGATAGCCAAGTCTCAAAAGGACCATCTGCTTGAACGTACCAAAACTTATTTTCCTCCAGCCTAAAAAGGACACCGTCCATAATTATGCCGCCACTATGATCACAAGCTATTCCATAATAGCCTCGGCCAATATTCATTCTAATGACATCTCGAGTGAAAATTTTATTAAGGAGCGTAACGGCCTCAGGTCCTGATATTTCTATTGGTTTTTCTGGAACATCAAAAAGCAATGCTTTTTGACGTAGTTTCCAATAAGCCTCTATGCGATCTTCGCCAATTGATACGGGGAAGAAACGGCCTGCATAAATACCTCTCACCATTTCTGGCGTATTTGTTCTTTCAATAAAAGGTGACTCTTCAAATCTCCTGCCGCTAATTTTAACAGTTGAGTTTAAATCTGTTACTTCTTGAAAATTACCCATTAATGACTACTCATATTAAATAGAAAACTTAGATTATTTCGGGTGGCGAGAAGGCTTTTAATTCTTCAGGCGAGTTTTGATATCGTTCAATCTCAATAAGGCAAGAATGAGCTGAGGGTCCTTGGCCTAAATTTGAAGTACCTTTGTCAATTGTCAACACGTTTGGATTCCCATGCACACACATTGTTTCCTCACCAGTTTTTCTCGATCGATCATACCAAGCACCAGTGCTTATTTGAACGACACCAGTGCGAATATTTTTATCAATAATTGCGCCGGCCAGACATGACCCACGCGTGTTAAATAATCTCACGATTTCTCCATTTTTGATACCTCTTTTCCTAGCATCGGTTGGATTAATTTTCACTGGTTCTCGACCATTTATTTTATGTGCCCGACTATGACTGCCATGATCAAGTTGCGAGTGTAGCTTCGTTTTTGGTTGATTAGATATTAAATGAAGAGGGAATGACTTTATCTCTCCTCCCAACCACTCCACTGGCTCCATCCAAGTGGGATGACCCGGACAATCTTCATAACAAAAATTGGCTACGGTTGATGAGAAGATTTCAATTTTTCCACTGGGTGTTTGTAATGAGTTTTTTTCAGGATCTTCTCGGAATGATTCCAACATAATTGTACCCTTTTTAGGGGAAGGTAATTTGAACCATTTTTTTGATCGAAATACTTCGTATGATGGGATTTTTATTCCAGCACTTCCAGCGTTTTCTTTTGTTTGCTTGTAAAGCCATTTTTGCCATTCAAGCTCGGATCTATTGCCTGTAAATTTAGATTTTAAACCTAACTTTTCTGCGATTTTTGTAAATATTTCAAAATCATTCAAACTATTTTCAAAGGGTTCTTTTGCCTTAGCCATAGAAATTACATATGGATCTCTGGGCGTCATTCCAATATCCTCTCTCTCGAGCGGGGTAGTGCAGGGAAGAACAATATCAGAATATTTCGCCAGTGAGTTCCAACACCACTCGTGCGAAATTATAGTATCTAGGCGTTCCCAACCTTTGAGAAGACGATTCAAATCTTGATGATGATGAAATGGATTGCCTCCTGCCCAGTACATGAGTTTAATTTCAGGATAGTGATATTTTTTTCCATTGAAATGAAATTCTTTATTAGGCTTTAAAAGCATTTCCGAGATTCTAGCAACAGGGATAAAGCTTTTTACTGAATTTTCTCCCTGAGGTAATGATTGGCAAGGCAAAACAGTAAAATCTCCGCCAATATAATTTGTTGCGCTGTAGCCGAATCCAAAGCCACCGCCGGATAAACCTATTTGACCCAACATGCAGGCAAGCATAATTCCTGCCCATATTGGCTGCTCTCCATGGTCTTGTCTTGTAAGAGACCAACTTAATGAAATCATCGTTCGGTTTTCCGACATTTTTCTAGCAAGGAAAATAATTGATTGCGCATCAATATCGGTAATTTGTGAAGCCCATTGTGCTGATTTTACTATTCCGTCATTCTTGCCTAGTAAGTAGGGTAAAAAGTTATCAAATCCGGTTGTATATTTTTTAATAAATTTTTTATCATATAAATCTTCTGAATATAATGTGTGAGCCAGCGCTAGCATTAATGCAGTGTCTGTATTTGGTCTTATGGAAATCCATTGAACTGATGAATGATCACTAAGATCTGACCGAATAGGACTTATGTTGACAAATTCGATACCTTCATTAATGGATTTATTAAGATTTGATTTTTGATAATGATTGCCTGTTCCCCCTTGTGATATTTGACCGTTCTTTAAAGGGATCCCCCCAAAGCATACGAACAGTTTTGTGTCTCTTCTTATTGACGACCAGCTGGTGCAAGTATCTAGAAAATCTCTGAAACTTCCTAAGATATGAGGAACTATTGCTTCAGCTGCCGCAAAGCTATAGGTATGTTTTGAACTTGTATAACCTCCAATGCAATTTAAGAATCTATGGAGTTGACTCTGTGCATGATGAAAACGTCCTGCGCTTGCCCATCCGTAAGAGCCGCCATAAATGGCTTGATTTCCATAGAAATTCTTAATTCTAGATAGTTCATTACTAACAAGCTCTGATGCTTCATCCCAGTCGATTTTTATAAAAGGATCTTTGCCTCGTAGAGCCCTATCTGATTTAAAGCCTTTGTCTAACCAACTTTTTCGAACCATTGGTGATGAAATTCTGCAACTATCCTCCTGCGTATCAAGCATTCCCTTTCCAATAGGTGATGGATCACTATCCTCTTCAAAATCGAGAAGATTAGTTATTTTTCCCCCTAATGTCTCGACACGATATGTACCCCAATGGGAGCTAGTTAACTGAAGTTTTTTCATTTTTTCTTTGAGTTACCATCAAAACTGAATGATTTTTTTATAGAGAGTTTCATGATAATCAGATTAATTTTAGGTATTGTTGTTCTGATATCTGGTTACAACTTCTACAAAAATCCCACCCAAGATCAAAACTAGTCCATAACCTAACGACAAGATAAATTCTCCTGAGGTTAACAGCATATGGGAGGTACCCATGGCTTCATGATAAGGCATCGCATAAAAGAGAATTAGACTCGATGATGTGACAAAGCCTATGATCACCATAATTTTTGGCCAGACCAAGGTACGCGCGACTTCTTTCAGGATTAATTCGGGCGCATTTTCATGAAGTTTATTACGATAGTTTGATAATTTATCAGAACCTGACCCTTTTCTGGATAATGAGAGGAGTGTTATTAAGCTCACTATTATTCCAATAAGTATTGGATCTAAATAAACAGGGAGGTCTATGTTTGTGAGGTAGTCAATTAAACTAGCGGTTATATTACTGAAAAATCCTGAAACCATTCCCCAAAAAGCTGCTGACTCAGTGATGTTTTTACTCCAAATACTCATAAATGCGACAGCACCCCATGAAGATGCGAATACTGGGCCTGCAAAGTAAGTAATCCAGAAAATATTACTCGGCAATGTAAGACATAAAGTCACAACAAGAAGACTGACGCATATCATTGTTATTCTTGTTTGTTTCAGTTTAACTTCAGTACTTGAATCTTTGGGCATTATGTCATTAGTTGCGCTAAAGCCTATTAGTGACAAAAAAGTCGAAGCTGACGATAATCCCGCGGCTAGAATTCCACACACAAGGAGAACTCCAAGTAAAGTTGGCATGACATTTACTGCTATCCAAATAATCACGCTTTCAGGAGGGGTTATGTCCGGATTTATTAGATTTGCAGCGGCAGCGCTGTAGTTATTTATAAGGTATAGAAGAAACATTGCAATGCAAGCTCCGCATGCAGATCTAATCACAATATGTTCATCCTTTGCCATTAAATATCGGCTTGTTTGCCAAGGACTAACAGCGACAACAAGTCCCCAGGCCAGCCCTAATATTAGCGCCCATATTAGCCCCTCAATTGGAGTTTTCCACGTCATATTTGGCCCGACGACGCCATGCCATGAAATGATATTCGGCTTGTCCTCATAAACTGCTAGTTGTTGAATTGTCTCAAACCATCCACCCGAAGAATTTATAATAAAACTTATTCCCACAAGTGCCACTAAACTGAATATGAGAAACATTATTGTATCGGTAAGAATAACCCCTTTTGATCCGGAATATAGAGTAAAAAGGGTATATCCAAGCCAGACAAACACGATCGAAATCGAGTAATTAAGTTGCCCTACTTCAGATACAATCAGTGCTACACCCCAGGTAACTGCTAATAAATAACAGGTCAGTCCTACCAAAATCGTTATACCAGCAAATCGCTGGATTCGAGGGCTGTTGAATCTTGCGCCAAAGAATTCAGGTACAGTCAGCGCTCTGCTTCGACGTAAGTATTTACCGAAAAACAGACCACCAACAATATATCCGAGACAATTTCCCGCAGTCATAATTACGATAAGTGGAGCATGTCCTGAATATGACATGCCTAGCTCGCCAATAAACGCGTTAGTGCTCATAAAACTAGCGACTAATGTCCCGATTATGAGGAGGGTTGGTGAGTTTCTTCCAGCTACATAGTAGTCATCGAGGCTCTTGATCTTTCGTCCAACATACCAACCTACGAATAAGTAGACTAGCATGCTCATAGTCAAGAAAAGTAAGAAAATATTCATATGGTTAACAATATTTAAACATAACCATAGTGTAGTTTCGACTCAGGCGTATTTAAAGATTTTTGTTCTTTACTTGAGTCAGAAGACCATTTAAAAGTCGGACTCTCTGCTCATAAAGCTTGATTTTTTACCAGGAAATACATTCTTATATTGAAGATATTTCACGTAAAACTTTCTGAAGCGCTTCTGTTTTCTCATTATGCTTGATAAATCTGCCAGAGCGTTCGGGAGTATAAGTATTTATTAGTGCTAATGTCTTTCTAGTATTATTTCTGTCGCCTTTTTCAAGCATTAATAAACTATTTCTTAGTTCTTTCTCATCTTGTCTTGTAATGTTACCTCCCCTCTCAACTTGATCCAAATATGCCAGTGCAAGAGTTGGTGTAATCGGCCAAGTCATTTCTACCTGTTGTTGAGGATTAAAAATATTAGTCGGCCCATCCTTAGGAAATGCAGTTATTGCGGCAGCTATTTCGTGTTTTGACAGGTGATCACTAGGAATTAATTCCAGAATATCAAGCCCTCTTACCATTTCAGTACCAAATATGAATCCCTTATAATAATAAGTAGACCAAAATCCTCCTGATAGGAGCGTTTCTTCTAACATTGGCCCTCGATCAAAGTATGCTATTTCAAAAGGATTTTCAGAATCCGTAAAGTCCATAATGGATATTCCGCCTTGATACCAAGCTTGAACAAATATATCCCTACCCGGAATTGGAATTATTGATCCATTATGTGCCACGCAGTTTTCTGTTTCTAATTGTGGGGCTGGCATCTTGTAATAGCTTTTTGCCTGTAATTTCCCGTTAACAATATCGTAAATAGCATCTGCACCCCAGGTTATAGGATCCCAAGCCCTGCATCGAGCTCTTCCGCCTCCACCCCATTCATCAGTGAACAAAACTTTCGTTCCGGCATTATTAAATGTTGCTGAGTGCCAATACGCAAAACCATTATCTTGCACATCGTGAATGCGCTTGGGTTTCCTTGGATCAGTTATATCAAATAATATTCCATTTCCCGAGCATGCACCCGCTGCAATACCCAGACTTGGAAAGATCGTAATGTCATGACATTGATCTGTCCTCGAAGTTCTTTGAGTATCATCACCATGATCTCCTCCACGCCATAGACCGGCAAGCGAACCTGTTTCAGGATCTGCAAATACAGTAGGGCTATCAATAATTTTTGCTTTCGATGGATCATCGATTGGGATTTCTATAACATCTATTCTGAATAAGGAGGTTTGTGTGTCTCCAGGTGTTGAGTCGACACAGCCATCTAGTTCTTCTTGATCTCGAATCCTTGATGTGCCTGAGTTATAAACTAAAATTTTTCCATCATCTGTCGGGCCTGACACAACAGAATGTGTGTGTGATCCTCTACATGTTTGCACTGCACCCACTTGGATTGGGTATTCTAAGTTGGATATGTCAAAAATTCGTATTCCTCTGAATCGATCTTCGCTTATATCATCGCTCACGCCCTCTCTACCGCAGTCTAACCTTCCTCGTGACTGTTCAACTGACATTATGAGCAGGTGCTCAATAATTGAAACATCTCCTTGTCCTCCCGGACAAACGACAGAAGAAATTAGTCTCGGATTTTTCGCGTTTTCAATATCGTAAATATTAAAACCATGATAGTTGCCAACTACCAATGTGTTTCCATTAAACGCCATATCCGTATTATCAAAGCTAAGCATTGGATATCGACCAGATCTTGACGACTTTGCTACAGACTTGAGTTGTTTTTTTTCTTTTTCTGATACTTCATTAGCTGATTTTTCTGCTTTCAATCCACCTACGTTGTCTGGGTCATAAAAGCCATCTGGTTTTGGGAGAGAGACAATTAAGTTCATATTTTTTGAAGCATACTCGGCATCAAAAAGTCCTCCAGCTAGTCCGGCTCTGGGATCATCAGAGAGTCCAACGAGCATCTGATTCATTCGCTCGATCTCAACTGTTTGATCATTACTTACATCTGATGCGAACTCATTGAGAGAAGAGTCATAGGCTGATCCCGGCTGGTCACGGAGATCTTTAACCATTTCTATTGCACCATCATGATGAGCTATCATAAGTTTTAAGAACATTTGATCGAACTTCGTTGCTTTCGAATTTTTTAGTTCACTCAATTGCTTTTCGGATGCCATTCCATGCATTTTATCGCGACCCGAATGACCCGAATGACCCGAATGACCCGAATGATTTGAATGATTCGATTTCTGATGCTTATGTGTTTCTTCTGAGGTTAAAGAGGCACCGCGCTCAGATAACCACTGTTTCATAAATGCTATCTCATCAGCTTGAGATTTTTCGATACGTCCAGCTATCTCCAAAACTTCCTTATTATTGGTTCTATCTGGTGCCATCTTAGACATAGTTAATGCTTGATCATGGTGTGGAATCATCAAGGTCATAAATTGTATGTCTGCTGCAGTGTGCGAGGAATCGGCAATCTCTGATGCATCTTTTGAGCTAATAAGGACCCCAAGCTCTCCCGGCAATCCAGGCTGAATGATTGGCGCATCAGCAGCGTACAAGGGCATCCCTAGAAGTATAATTATTAATCCTCCTAGAAAACCTGTATTCAAATTTTTATCATTGTTTCGCATCACAACCTCGTCTTTAAAAATATCTTCAATTGTGTCTGTTAATTCTAAGCCGTTAAATATAATTAGAACATGATTAAGTTACGTTTTTGAAAAGTGTTGGATTAAATTTGATGAGAAATTTAAAGTTTTGGGGGATCAATTTTGTCTTGAAAAATTGATGCTAATTTCCAGTCAGACTTTTTCATGAAATTCTCGTATTATTGCTTTAGGAAAAAATTATGACAAATTTGAGCTTATTTAGAGAAAGCACACGTTCCTGGCTGGCTGACAATTGCCCAAAGTCTATGCGCGAACCAATGCTTGAGAAGGATATATGTAGAGGCGGCAGAAATCATATCTTTCAGAGCAACGATCAAAAAATTTGGTTAGATAGAATGGCAAGCAAAGGGTGGACAGCGCCGACTTGGCCAATTGAGTTTGGTGGAGCGGGCCTTTGTAAAGAGCAAGCCAAGGTTTTAAGAGAGGAATTAATCGCCATAGAGGCCCGACCTCCGGTGAGTGGAATGGGCATAAGCATGATCGGGCCCGCGATATTAGAGTTTGGTTCTGAAACTTTAAAAAAACAACACTTGCCGGCCATGGCGAGAGGCGAAATTCGTTGGTGTCAGGGCTATAGCGAGCCAAATTCTGGGTCTGATCTTGCTGGTCTGCAAACAAAAGCTGAGAATTTTGGCGATCATCTAATCGTAAATGGTCAAAAAGTCTGGACTTCATATGGTGATGATGCGGACTGGATGTTCTGCTTGGTTAGAACTAATACTGATGTTGGTAAGCACTCTGGGATTAGTTTGGTTCTTTTTGATATGGAGACAAAAGGAGTCACGACGCGTCCAATCCAGTTGATCTCCGGTACTTCGCAATTTTGCGAGACATATCTCGATGATGTTCGAGTAGAGATTGATCAAATAGTCGGAGAAATTGATGCAGGTTGGACAGTTGCAAAGTATTTGCTGACTCACGAGAGAGAAGCGTTGGGTAAAATGGGCTCCTCACCAGTAGAGAGAAGCATAAAAGAACAAGCAATTACTTGTCTTGACCTTACTAACGGAAGGCTAAATGATGAAGTAATAAGAAAAGAATTGATAGATTGGGAAATTGACTATTTTTGTCATCAACTCACGTCAGAGCGAGTAAACGCAGAAATAGCTTCTAGTGGGGTTGGAAATACGTCTGCAATGCTCAAGTATTACGGAACTGAGCTCAATAAAAGAAAATATGAATTGCTGATTTCTATTCATGGCAGTGAGTCTATGCATTGGGAGGATAATCCAGTTTCGAGGCAATGGTTAAGGTCCAAGGGTAATTCGATTGAGGGTGGAACATCAGAAATCCAATTAAATATCATCGCTAAAAGAATTTTGGGATTGGGCTGATGAATTTAGTTCTTAATGAAGAAGAAACCATGATAAAGGATGCAGCCAATGACTTTCTGTTTGAAAATGCAGGCCCTGATCATTTACGCAATCTTAGAGATGACCCTGATTCAAAGGGATTTTCCGTAAGTTTATGGGGACAAATGATAGACCTCGGCTGGCCCTCATTACTGGTTCCAGAGGAATTTGGTGGTTTAGATTTTAGTAATGTTGGGATGGGCCAGATAATGCAACAAGTTGGCTGTCATCTGGCTACTTCTCCTCTCTTAATAACGGGTATCTTGGGAGTTACTTTACTAAAAAATTCTTCTTCAAATCACTGGAAAGCAAAAATTCTACCTCTGATTGCCCAAGGGAAAACTAAAATGGCAATTGCGATAGATGAGACGTCACGCCATGATCCTCAAGTGATTCAGACAAAGCTAACACCGAAAGCAGGCGAGTATGTTTTAAATGGCACAAAACTTAATGTTGTTGATGGGCAAGTAGCTGATTCTTTCATTGTTATTGCTAAAATTCCTAGCGAGAAACCAAAAGAAACAGATGATATTTGCTTTGTTATCGTCGACTCTAATCAACAAGGGATTTCCGTTAAGAATAATTTATTGATCGATAGCCGAAAAACGTCATCCTTAATTTTTTCTGATGTAAAGGTCACAGACAAACAAATTCTAAAGTTTAATGAATCTTCTGAGTCTATACTACAGAAGTTGCTGAGTACGGCGAATATCTATTTATCTGCGGAGCTGCTGGGAATCGCTGAAAAAGCATTTGAATTAACTATGCAATACCTAAAAACCAGAAGTCAATTTGGTGTAAAAATTGGTAGTTTTCAAGCCTTGCAGCATCGTTCAGCAAACCTGTGGGCCGAGATTGAGCTTGGTAAATCTATCGTGCTTAAAGCACTGAGATCTTTAGACGAAATGGATCAAGATATTAACAAGATCGCAAGCATGGCAAAGGCTAAGACATCAAAAATAGCTGAAAATGCTACCAATGAAGGGATTCAGATGCATGGGGGTATAGGGATGACTGATGAATTTTATATTGGTTTTTATTTAAAAAGAGCAAAAGTCTCACAGTTGCTTTTCGGTGATTGGAAATATCATCTTGATAGGGCAGCATATCTGTCAGGTTATTAATTTAGCTAGGACATTTTTATGGAAAGAGCAGTAATAGTCTCCACCGCTAGAACTCCGATCGGCAAAGCGTATCGAGGAGCTTTTAACAATACGGACGCAGCATCACTTGGAGGTCACGCGATCAAGCATGCTATCCAAAGATCTGGAGTTTCAATTGATGCAATAGATGACACTTTTATGGGTTGTAGCAGACCTCAAGGTTCACAAGGAAAAAATATTGCACGTCAGTGTGCGATGGCTGCTGGATTGCCGGTAACAACTCCAGCTATGACAGTTGATAGGCAATGCTCCTCTGGCATGATGGCAATTGGAATGGTGGCAAAATCTATAATGACAGGCGAAATTGAGATCGCTGTCGCTGGAGGTTTAGAGTCAGTCAGTCTTGTGCAAAACGAGCACTCGAATTTATACAGGGCCGAAGATCCGAATGTAATCGCACTTCATGAGCACATGTATATGCCCATGATTGATACGGCAGAAGTTGTGGCAAAAAAATTTGAGATCACTCGTGAAGAGCAAGATGAATATGCAATGCAAAGCCAACAAAGAACGGCAAAAGCGCAGGACTCAGGATACTTCGATGACGAGATTGTTCCAATGCCATCCCAAGTTGTTATCAAGAATAAAGAGACGAATGATGAGCACTTGGAGTCATTCTTGCTTGAAAAAGATGAAGGAAATCGACCGACCACGACAATAGATGGATTGTCTAACCTGAAGCCTGTGCGAGAAAATGGCGTGATAACAGCTGGAAATGCAAGTCAGTTATCTGACGGTGCGTCCGCATCGGTAGTCATGTCTGAAAGCAAGGCTAGGAATTTGGGACTTGATATTATGGGTATATACCTTGGTACTGCTGTAGCAGGTTGTGAACCAAGTGAAATGGGAATAGGTCCTATATTTGCGGTACCAAAGCTTCTTGAAAAATTTTCTTTAAGTGTTGGTGATATTGATTTATGGGAACTTAATGAGGCCTTCGCAGTTCAAGTATTGTATTGCAGAGACCAATTAAAAATTCCAAATGAATTGCTCAATGTTAATGGAGGAGCAATCTCGGTAGGGCATCCCTATGGTATGTCAGGAGCAAGAATGGTCGGCCATGCCTTAATTGAAGGTAAGAGGCGCAAAGCAAAATTGGTTGTATGCACAATGTGCTGCGGCGGTGGCCAGGGCGCTGCCTCTCTGTTTAAAATCCCAAAGTAATTTTTAGCTAGAGTAGTGCAGAGGGTTTACTATGAGTATGATTCTCCGAGAGGATATAGATGATGGGATAGTGATTGTTACTCTCAATCGACCTGAAAGTCTAAATGCCTTGAGTCCTGATCTTTTCGTTGAACTAAATAATTCAATACAAGAGATTTCAAATCAGACTGATTCAGTAGCGTGCGTAATTCTGAGGGGTGCTGGTAGATGCTTCTCTGCTGGCAATGATCTTAAAGCTGTCGGTCAGGGAATTAAGGCAAAAGAAAATTTTTTTCAAGCTAAAACTATCGATTTACTTGAGAATCTTCCTCAGCCAACCATTGCTTCTGTTCATGGACATTGTCTAACTGGTGCTTTGGAGTTGGCCTTGGCGTGCGATTTGATGGTCACCGCAGAGTCTGCCAACTTGTCTGACACGCATGGTAAGTGGGGAATGGTCCCAGGCTGGGGAATGAGTGTCCGTCTTCCAAAGCGAGTAGGCTTGCTCAAAGCAAAAGAGATGATGTTCACTGGACTTTCTGTTGACGGCGCTCAAGCTGTTGATATAGGTCTGGCAAATAAATGTGTATCTGATGATAATCTATTATCAGAAACTGTTGAGCTAGCTCGAAAGATTGTTAAAAACTCCTGGCACACGCTGTTTGCGGACAAGCAGTTGTTCATTAATAATTCAAACCAATTTCATCAAAACAGCTTAATCTTCGAACGTAACCAGAGCGCTAAGGTAGCCTCTGATATGCATCAACGTGTTAAGACCGGATTTAAAAGCTAATTGTTAGTGGATTAAGATTAATTTTTTGCTTGTTTAAGAAGGTTTTTCGCTATTATTGTCTTTTGAATTTCACTTGTACCCTCGTAAATTCTGAATAGTCTGACATCTCGGTAGAAGCGAGAGACAGCATATTCATCCATGTATCCGGCCCCACCATGAATTTGTACGGCTCGATCTGCAACTTTACCAACCATTTCGCTCGCAAAAAGTTTACAGCAAGATGCATGAAGGTTTACTTTTTGGCCTAAATCTCTTCTTCGCGCAGCGTCAAAAACCATTGTCTCAGCGGCATAACTCTCAGCTTGGCTCTCGGCAAGCATTGCTTGAATCATCTGAAACTCGGCGATTGCTTGCCCGAACTGTTTTCGTTCAATTGCATACTGGGTTGATATTTCGATAAGTCTTTTGGCGCACCCGACAGCAAATGCAGATATATGAATTCGGCCTCGATCCAGCGTTTTCATTGCTGTCTTAAATCCATTATTTATATTTTCTGGCCCACCAATGATATTAGTTTCAGGAACTCTGCATTCATCGAAAATCACATCACAAACATGGGCCCCTTGTTGACCCATCTTTTTGTATTTAGAGCTTAATGATATTCCTGGTGTATCAGCATTCACCAAGAATGCACTCACGCCACCAGCTCCATCTACAGATTGGTTAGTTCGAGCAAATACCGTAAATACGTTCGCGATGTTAGCATTCGTAATCCAGCGTTTTGTGCCATTTAAAATATAATGATTACCATCTTTTGTGGCTTTTGTTTGTACTTTTGCTGAATCTGAGCCGACATTAGGCTCTGTCAAAGCGAAGGAGCCAATAATCTCTCCAGTTGCGAGTCTAGGGAGATAAAGTTCTTTTTGCTCCTCAGTTCCGTCCATTATTAGGCCCTGACTCCCTATTCCATTGTTAGTTCCTATAATTGACCTAAAGGCAGCCGAGGTATAACCCAATTCAATAGCGACTTGACATTCTTCCTCCGTGTTAAGACCAAGACCACCATATTGCTCAGGTATCGTCAGTCCAAAAAGCCCCAAATCTCTCATTTCATCGATAATTGACGCGGGTATTTGATCTGTTTCAGCAACTTGTGCCTCTAAAGGGACTAATCGGTTTTTGACAAAACGTCTTACCGTTTCAAGTAAATGATCTAAAATATCTTGATCCAAGGCCATTATTTATTTTCTCTTTTTTACTTGTTTACGATTTCTCTTAAAGAAAGATTATTTTCTACCATTCTTTGTAAAAGAGGCGACGGTTTCCACCAACGATCGCCATGTACTTCTGAAAAACCTTTTATTCCTTCTAGCATTTTTTTGAGACCAACCGTATTTTCTGCCCAGTACATCGGACCTCCACGCCATGCAGGGAATCCATAACCATTAATATAAACAGTATCAATATCTGAGGATCTGAAGGCCATTCCTTCATCTAGAATATCGAAGCCCATATTGCACATCGCATAAAAACATCTACTAATAATTTCATCTTCATCTATTTTGCGTTGTTTAATAGCAAACTTTTCTGCCGTCTCATTGATAATCGCTTGGGTTATCTTCGAAGGTATCGGTGTTCTATTACCTGCTTGATAATCATAAAAACCAGCACCTGTTTTCTGACCGCATCTTCCTTGCGCAACAAGTCGATCAGCCACCGCGGTTGACATAACATCATATTCACTTTCGTCCATTTGTTGTCGAAGTCGTGTTCCAATATCAAGGCCTGCCATATCAGCCATTGCAATGACACCCATTGGCATTCCAAACTGATAAAGCACTTGATCAACTTGTTCAGGTCGAGCCCCTTCGAGAACAAGCAAGTGAGCCTCTCTTCCGTAACCGGTCAGCATTCGGTTACCAATGAAACCATGACACACGCCAGCAACAGCACCCACTTTTTTAATAGTTTTAGCGAGTTTCAGCACAGTGGCAAGAATTGCAGGCGATGTTTTTTCTGCCTTCACTATCTCAAGCAACCTCATGATATTTGCAGGTGAGAAAAAATGCATACCGAGCACTCTCTCTGGATGATCTACAACTGAGGCTATTTCATCTATATTTAAATAGGAAGTATTACTGGCTAAAATTGTGTCTGGAGATACCGTCTCATTTAGTTTTGAGAAGACTTCTTTTTTGACATCCATGTTTTCAAATACAGCCTCAATAACCAGATCTACATCGTGTAAATCTGAATAGTTAGTTGTTCCTTGAATAAGGCTCATTCTTTCTTCCACGTCATTAGAGGTAATGCCACCTCTCCATGCTGATGCTTCATAATTTTTTTGAACCGTACCGAGACCTTTTTCAAGAGCTGCGCCATCCATTTCTAGTATCTTTACTGGAATTCCGGCATTTGCAAAATTCATAGAAATACCGCCACCCATCGTCCCAGCTCCAATAACACCGACTTTTTTTATTGCTTTAAGTGGCACATCTTTGTCGAGACCGGGAACTTTAGAGGCCAGTCTTTCCGCAAAAAACACATGTTGCAATGCTTTCGATTGAGGATTATCTCTGCACTCAATCGTCATTTCTCTCTCGAATTTTACGCCCTCATCAAAAGGTAAATTTACAGATGCTTGAATTGCTTTTATACAGCACTCAGGTGCTGCCATACCTCTCATTTTTTTAAAGATTGTCTTCCTAAATTCATCAAAGAAAGCATCATCGTATTTCTCTGAGCTGATACTTAGTTCGTGGGATTTTCTTAGTGGAGCTTTTTGCTCAGTTAGTTCTTGTGCGAAAGCTACTGCGTCATCTACCAAATCATTAGTTGAAATTTTATCAATAGCGCCCGCATCTAACGCTTCTTGCGCCTCAACAGGATTGCCAATGGTTGCGAGTTTGAGTGCAAATTCTACATTACTGACTCTCGGTAAACGCTGAGTTCCTTGCGCGCCAGGTATGATGCCAAGTTTTACCTCAGGTAAACCGATTTTTGTATTAGGATCCGCGATTCTGTAATTGCATCCGAGAGCAACTTCTAAGCCTCCTCCAAAAGTAGTACCGAATATTGCAGCAACAATAATTTTTGGACTCTCACTAATACAATCGATGACCTCTCCCAACCATGGATGCTTTATTGCTGAAGCAAATTCTGAAATGTCTGCACCAGCCATAAATGTTCTTCCTCGGCAAGCAAGCACCAAACCTTTTATTGAGTCATCTTTTGAAGCATTTTCTACTGCCGACATCAGGCCTTCCCTAACAGCGTGAGAAATGGCATTTACAGGTGGATTATCAATCCAAATGATTCCTATCGATTCTCGTTTTTCAATCATTCCTTGCATTATTGTCACCTTAAATTGATTTTTATAAATTGTTATGAGGCATATGCGATCCCGCCATCAACAGCGATGGTAATTCCAACAATATAATCACCCGCGCTTGAACACATATATACAGCGGTCCCCGCGATATCACTCGGCTTACCTATCCTTTTTGCTGGTATTCTCTCTGCTGTTTCATCTGGATTATCTCTTGCCCAGAGATTCATGTCGCTTGCAAATGCGCCTGGCGCTATCGCATTAATATTGATATTTTCACTTACTAGTCTTTTTGCCATTCTTCTTGTTAAGTGTATTAAGCCGGCTTTACTTGCTGCATATGAGTATGCTTCATGCCTTGCATTATGAATTCCATCTATTGATGCAATATTTATCACCTTAGCGGGTTGTGATGGACTCCCAGACTTCCGGAGCAATGGCGTAAGTTTTTGTGTCAGGAAAAATAACGCCTTTAAATTTAGATCCATTACTTTGTCCCAACCACTCTCAGGGAAATCGTCATATTCAGCTGTCCAAGCAGCGCCAGCATTGTTAATTAGGATGTCCAGTTTATCTTCTCGATTTTTCACCTCATCCACAAAAGCATCTAAATCTTCATTTTTGGCTAAATTATGTGGAAGTGCGATGCATTCGCCGAACTGAGATAATTCTTCAGCTGTTGCAAGACATGGTGCAGCCTTTCTTGCAGTTATATATACGCGTACACCACGTTTAACAAATTCAGTCGCAATCATTTTACCGATTCCTCGCGAGCCACCGGTGACAATTGCAACCCGGCCTTTTAAATCGAAAATATCCTTCATTGTTTTACCCTCGATATGCAGAAATTTTGAAGACAGCATATTGCCAAGTTGGCGCTCAATAGTCATTAAAATGGGTGAGCTTTTAATAAAAATCCCCCCCAAATTACTTTACTTGCAATCTTCGCTTGAACCATCATACCAAAAAGGTAAAAACACCGTATAATTCGCATCAACAACAAATGGAAAATGTTTTATGAAGAATTTAAATTATTCAGAAAATCCTGATACTGGTAAATCACACTATAAACCAATTCTCGAGGCAGCAAGGATTACTAGCTTAAATCCTGAACTTTTCAATTTAACGATGTCTGAAAAATCTCGACCGCTTCTTGAAGCTGTAAAAGCGCACATTGCTGAAAACGTAGATCCTATGACTGAGGAATATTATAAACTCAATGAGGGTAAGTCTAACCCATGGGAATATCATCCGCGACAGATCGAATTATTGGAGATTGCTAAAGATAAGGCTCGTGCTGCCGGCTTGTGGAATTTCTTTTTACCCGATGCAGAGACAGGTGAGGGATTAAGTAATTTAGATTATGCGTATTTGGCGGTTGAGCTTGGTAAGAGTAGATTGTCATCCCAGACCTTAAATTGTAGTGCACCTGACACAGGGAACATGGAAGTTCTCGAACGGGTCGGAACCCCAGAACAAAAAGAAAAGTGGCTGAAGCCCCTATTATCAGGCGAAATTAGATCTGCTTATGCGATGACAGAACCAGCAGTGGCTTCTTCTGATGCGACTAACATAAGTACGGTTGCAAAACTCGAGGGAGATGAGTGGGTTATCAATGGAGAGAAATATTATATTTCGGGAGCGGGAGATCCTCGTTGTAAAGTTTTGATTACCATGGTTAAAACAAGTCCCGAGGCTGAAACATTCAGACAACAATCACAAATATTGATACCTATTGATGCAAAAGGCGTTGAAATTATGGGACCAATGCATGTCTTTGGTGATGAATCTGCGCCTCATGGCCATATGCACATTAAATTCAATAACGTAAGAGTGCCCAAAGATAATATTCTACTTGGAGAAGGACGAGGATTTGAAATTTCTCAGCTCAGACTTGGACCTGGACGAATTCATCATTGTATGCGTGCCATTGGTCAAGCGGAGGTCGCTCTCGAGTTAATGGTAAAACGCGCAAGCACAAGGATTGCCTTTGGTAAGCCAATTATCAAGTTAGGAAAAAACTTAGAGTTAGTTTCAAGAGCGAGGATTGAAATCGATGCTTGCAGACTTATGGTATTACAGGCTGCAAAAGCTATGGATGTTTTGGGTAACAAAGAGGCACGCATCTACGTAAGTGCTGTTAAGGCAATGGTGCCGGAAAAAGTGTGCAAGATCGTTGATGATGCCATTCAAATGCATGGCGCTACTGGAACCTCCCAATGGACCCCGTTGGCAGCTATGTATGCAAATCAGAGGCATCTTAGGTTCGCGGATGGTCCAGATGAAGTTCACCACATGGTTGTTGGAAGAAATGAAGTGCGAAAGTACGACTTGTGGTGAGGCAGATTTAACCATCTTTAAAACACTATTTTTTAGGTCGGTAGTGTTCGAAGGTTACTTGCTCTGATTTTTTAAAATGAGTAAAAACAACTTGCCAAAAATACGAGTTCTGCTCGATACGGATGCGAGTAACGAAATCGATGATCAGCATGCGATAGCATACCTATTGTTAAGTGGCGATAGATTTATTTTAGAAGGTATTACCGTTAACAGGACCAATAATGGGGGCGATATTCACGAGCAAGCTAAAGAGGCAGAGCGCGTCATCAAGTTATGTGATATGGACGATAAGATTTCTGTCACACTCGGCGCTTCAGACTCTTTTTCTCAGACCCACTCAAAAGTAATGAAGCCCATTTTTGATGGCAGTGATGCTGTTGATTTAATGATAGAAAAAGCTCATAGACATACCTCACAGAATTTAACAATTCTTGCAATTGGCAAGTTAACTAATGTCGCTTTAGCCATTAAAAAAGATCCAACAATAGTATCAAAAATAAAAGTTGTTTGGTTAGGATCCAACTATCCATTCCCGGGTGAATATAATTTGGAAAGCGATTGGGAAAGTATGAACTTTGTAATTGCAAGCGGTGTTCTATTCGAGATAGCAGTTGTCAGGTACAAAGAAAAAAGTGGAACGACAGCAGTAACGGTAACACCTCAAGATCTTGAAAAAAATATTGTCGGTAATGGTCCTAAATTAGATAAAGCCGTTATTGGTCGGAATGGTGGTGAGTTTTTCAATTTCGGAGATTACTCATTCAATTTACTTGATAATGTGTATCTTTTTGGAGATCCACCTTCAAGGCCGTTATATGATATGGCTGCGGTAGCAATTATTAAAAATCCAGAATGGGCAAAGAAAAAAGAAATACCGAGCATGCTATATAAAGATGGCACTTGGGATGCTGAGCCAGATTTAGATACCAACATATGTATTTATGAAGATTTTGATAAAGAAAAGATACTTGAAGATTTTTTCTCAAGTGTGAAGAATTACAAAAAGGTTGACGTACTGTAAGAGGAAATAGTGTTGGGATTATGGCAACATAATTTCAATTAGTGTTGGGCCTTTTGAGGAGAGGGCTTCGGATAAATAAGAGGAAAACTCATCAGTAGTTGATGCCGATTTTGCTCTCACACCCATGCCTTCAGCTAAAGCCACCCAGTCTAAAATAGGGTTACTCAGATCTAAGAGTGACAATGCTTTCTCTCCAGGATTTTTGACTCCAACTCTCTGAAGTTCAATATTAAGAATGCCGTAACTATTATTTTTCATAATAATCACTACAACATCCAAATTTTCTCGTGCCATTGTCCATAAAGCCTGCAGTGTATACATGCCACTTCCATCCGCCTGCAAAGAGACAACTTTACGATCTGGATACGCAACCGCAGCACCAACTGCGACGGGCAAACCTTGTCCTATAGAGCCTCCTGTAATAATCAACCAGTCATGAAACGAGGAGGACGCCGTGTATCTAAAAAAAGAACCGCCGCTTGTTCCAGATTCATCGCTAACAATCGCGTGTTCCGGCAATAAATTAGCGGTTATTATTGCCGCAGATTCTCGATCTAATTTACCTTTTTCGTATTCAAAAATTTTCTTTGCCTGAATATTAGTTGGTTTACTGGGCGCTTCCATCGCATCTGCTAATCTCTCTAAAGTGTCTTCCGCATTCACGTAAGGGCTTGCTAGCTCAAGTAGTTGGGCATTCGGTGGTGATAACCATCCAGGCTTGTCAGGATATGCAAAAAAAGCAACCGGTGGCGGTGCACCAACAAACGTTATCTGTGTTAATTCCTTCAAAAATTCAACCGCCGATTCCGCGAAATATGGGAGTCGTTCGATGGGCACTGATCCTTCGCCGCGCTGAATCCTTGCTGGAAGTGTCTCACATATTATCCTTGCGTTTAAAAGACTCGATATTCTACCCGCATGATGCAGAGATTGTTTTCGTAACGCCCGACCACCAAGAAAGAGAGCTGGCTTTTCTGCTGCAAGCAGCTTTTCAGCAGCCTCTTGAATTTCTTTATCTGAGAGTGTTGGGGGTATTTCGATTTTGAGCTGAGCGGCAACCGACGCATTCTTACCCCACGCATGATCACCTGGAGCAATTACGGTACATATCTTTCCCGGGTATGTCTGTGACTGAGCGATTGCTTCTGCGCCTGCACTTGCAAGATCTGAAGGTGATATGGATGTTCTCACCCAATCCGACATGGGGGAGGCTACACCGACGATATCTGAAGTAAGAGGAGCATTGTACTTTAAATGTTCGACAGCATGGTCTCCCACAACATTGATAAGAGGAGTTCGTGCTCGCTTTGCATTGTGTAAATTTGCAAGACCATTTGCTAAGCCTGGTCCCAAATGAAGCAGTGTTACCGCAGGTTTATCTTTCATTCGACCATAACCATCTGCAGCTCCTGTGACAACACCCTCGAATAGACCAAGAATTGCTCGCATATTTTTTTGCTTATCAATTGCTGCAACAAGCTGCATTTCTGATGTGCCAGGATTGGCAAAACAAACCTCTACGCCTCCATCACACAAGGTTTGCATTAAAGCTTCTGCTCCGTTCATATGTTCCTCTTATTGAATTTGTATGGCGCGCCTAATCATTTATTGACAGGCCCCGCTTTCTTCTACAACAATGCCTAATAAATTTTGTTTTGTATAGTGATAAAAATAAATAACGCAGAGAGGGAGTCGATGACAAAATTGCGGCAAATAGCGCTCGTTGCAAAAGACATGGAATTGGTTAAAAACCAATTTTATTGTTTATTTGGTTTATCTGATGCACACGTTGACCATAAAATTATTCAATTTGGATTACAAAACATTGTCATGTCTCTCGGAGATACATTTTTAGAAGTAGTATCTCCTATTCAAGAAAATACCACCGCGGGTAGGCTTTTGGATCGAAGAAATGGCGACGGCGGTTATATGGTTATTGTCCAAGTTGAAGACTTGGAGTCTGAGAAGACACGAATTGAGTCTGCCGGCATTCGAATTGTTTTTGAAGCGTTCACAGATCGAGGAAGTGCTTTGCATTTGCATCCTAAGGATGTGCCGGGCGCCATAGCATCATTGGATCAGATGACCCCCCCTAAGGCTTGGTATTGGGCAGGTGATGATTGGCATGAGAGAAGGGCGACAATGGTGGGTCATATCTGCGGGTCAGAAATACAGAGTGAATTTCCTCATGAAACAGCTCAAAGATGGTCTCAGGCATACAACCTTCCAATAACAATCGTTAATGATAATCCATGTATTATATTCGATGAAGGCGAAGTGAGATTTGTTGAGCTGCAGGACTCTCGTGGCGCAGGATTGAGAGCGTTTGATGTTGTTGCGATCGATAAAGAGCAAATTTTAAAAAATGCGGACGATCTCAATTTGTCAATTGAAAACAATAGTATTGATGTTTGTGGTGTTCAGATTAACTTGAAATAAAATGGGTGTATTCCTTAAATTTAATAACAAGACGTTTTGATAATAAAGATATACTTTTTGAATAGGAGGGACTTATGACCAAAAATAAAATTGATACAGGTACCGATCATTTACTTTCTGAAATGGAGAGCGGTGTTCTAACCATTACCCTTAACCGACCAGAAGCTAGAAATGCAATGTCCAAAGAGCTGGTCTTGGCCTTTGTAGATCAATTAAAAAATGCTCAAGAAAACACTGATGTTAAGTGCGTGGTTATAACAGGAGCCGGCAAGGGCTTCTGTGCTGGCGGAGATGTCAAAGCGATGGGAGCTGGACCTGGGGAAAGTCCACCTACAATAGACGAATCAATAAATCGACAGCGTCTGCAACAAAGAGCAATTTCGGGCGTCCTATATAGTATGACAAAACCAACTATAGCTTCTCTTCCTGGGGCAGCGGCTGGAGCTGGTTTGTCGATTGCTCTTGCTTGTGATCTTCGTATTATGGCTTCTAGCGCTATTATGACGACTGCGTTTGCAAAAGTTGGTTTCGCGGGTGATTACGGAGGAACTTTCTTTATGACTCAATTAGTTGGGACTGCGAAAGCAAGAGAGCTATATTTTCTATCTAGCCGCATTAGTTCTGATGAGGCTTTAAAGTTAGGACTTACAAATTGGGTCGTTGAGCCAGATGAACTTATTGCAAAAACAAAAGAAATCGCGAATGAATTGGCTAGTGGTCCTCCGATCGCAATGCAATACATGAAAGAGAATTTGAATAGGGCAATTTCTTCCGGAGATGTCGGTGATTGTTTAGATTTAGAAGCTACGCATCATATCCATTGTGCAAAAACAGATGATCATAAAAATGCGGTTAAAGCGTTCATTGATAAAACTAAACCGGTTTTTACTGGCCGTTAAATATAGGTCATAAATCTTTTTAAGGGTGTAATTTTGTTTAAGAGTTTTATTAATCTTATTTATGTGTTCTGGCAGAAATATTTTCCAGATTCTTTTTCTCGGTCGTCAGATCGTGATCAAACCTTTAACAGAAAACGAAAATTACCCGTCAAAACAAAGTTATTGTTTGCGTTGGGAGCCGGCACAGAGGGTATGGTAAGCGCTGCCGGTATAACAACAGTGTTATTTTATAATCAGGTGCTTGGCGTCTCGCCAGGGCTTTGTGGATTAGCAATGGCTATATCCATAATTTCTGATGCAATTACAGATCCCTTGGTTGGAACCTTATCTGACAAAATTAATACATTGGTTGGTCGTCGTCACCCATTTATGTTCTTGTCAGCCCTTCCTTTGGGAATAGGCCTCTATTTTTTATATGCTCCACTCGCCGGATTAAGTGAGATCGGATATTTCATCTGGTTAGTCGTCTTTTTAATCATTACAAAATTTGGATTGACGCTATATATCGTTCCCCATGATGGTCTTGGTGCTGAATTGACCGACGATTACGATGAAAGATCCTCCCTCTTTGGTTATAACGAAGTTGGAACAATGCTATATCCGAGTATTCTGGCTCTCATAGTTTACGTGGTGATATTTCCATCGGGTGGTGAGTTTGAGAATGGTATGTTGAATGGAGCTAGGTATATCATTCTCGCCATTACAGCATCCCTAGTTGCTGCGTCTTGTGCATTAATTTGCTCGATTGGAACGTTAGATCAAATACCTTATTTACATAAAGTGGATGTTTCTAAGAAATTTGATGGGAAGAATTTTTTTACTGAACTGCGTTTATTATTAACGAATCAGTCCTATTTGGCCATTTGTTTTTGGATGTTTTTTATGTACGTGGGCCTCGGAATTATTGGCATTGTAGGTACCTATGCCTATATATACGTATATGGATTAGCAACTGAAGAGATGCTGTGGGCCGGACTGGCTAAACTGCCAGGTATTTTTATCTGCATGCCCCTTTTAGCGTTTGTTACAAAAAAGCTTAAACTTGGCAAGAAGGCCATTATGGGAATTGGGACAGTCATCCCTGCCATTCTGGTTGCCTCCCCTCATTTACTTAAGTATTTTGGTTATTTCCCAGATAATGATTCCTCTATCCTAGTTGCAAGTTTATTCATACCCGTACTTGTAGCATTCTGTGTTTTCCCTTTGGCCATGATTGTTATGAATTCTGCACTGGTTGATGTCGCGGATGAACATGAACTAAAAACAGGATATCGATCAGAGGGTGTTATTTTCTCTGTAAAAAGTTTTGCGCAAAAAGCAACTCAGAGTGTCGGCAGCCTAGTAGCAGGATTTGGACTAGAGATCATTAATTTTCCTGATAAGGCTGAGATGGGTAACCTACCTCAGGAAGCGCTTGATGGATTATTAATTATGAATGGGCATCTCTATCTGATCTGTTGGGCTTCTGCAGCCGCAGTAGTATATTTCTTTTTTTCAATTACTAGAGAGAGTCAAGGGGTTACCTTGACAAAGCTTGAGGAGAAAAGAGCACAGAGGCAAGATTAGAGTGGTATTCCAATCCCTAGATGATGCGAGAAATTATGTTTTATCTAATGATGAAGACTACTTTATTACGGATGAAATAATTCGAGGAGTATCTTTTAGCGTTTTTAAAAACGGTCCTAAGCTCATTCCTGATATCTTAAATCTTTGCCTGAATCACAAAGAAAAAGACTTCTTGGTTTTTGACGAAGAGCGATATTCTTTTGGTGAGTTTCACCAATTAACTTGTCAGATTGCTTATTTGCTTATTGATGGATACAACATCAGACCAGGTGATAGAGTTGCGATTCTGATGAAAAATTCTCCAGAATTTCCGCTTATATTTATGGCTCTAGCGTCAATTGGTGCAGTCACCGTTTGTCTCAATAGTTGGTGGACGGCAGCAGAACTTGAATATGGATTTATAGATTCTGAGGCAAAGCTCGTATTCACTGATGAGCAAAGACTGGAAAAGATAAGAGGATTTGCATCTAAGCTGGGTTTAAAAACTGTTTTGTGTCGACATCGAGATTCGAGTAAGTCAGATGAATTTTGGAGCGCAGTTTTAGCAATCGAACAAAACCAACTACCTAAAATCGATCTTGATCAAGACAGTGATTTTGCTGTTATGTATACATCTGGATCAACGGGGCATCCAAAGGGAGTCGTTATGACTCATAGAGGTGCAATATCTACTTTAATGTCATGGCATTTTGGTCTTAGAGTGCTAGATGCAATGGGACTTGGTCCTGTTCCTTACACCGATAAAAATGGTCAACCGTATCAACCCTGTCAGTTAGTTTCTGTTCCTTTTTTTCATGTCTCAGGCACACATGGGGGCGTGCTTCTTGCTCTTTGGAGTGGCACAAAGTTAGTTATCATGAAAAAGTGGGATCCATCAGAAGCGGTAAGGCTTATGGAATCAGAAAAAGTCAGTCGGTTTGGAGGCGTGCCGACAATGGCAGCGGAAATTATTGAGGAGGCTAAAAAAGTTGGTGCAAAGCTCGACTCAATCCGACTGATTGACACTGGGGGTGCCAATAGACCCGCTAATCAGGCAAAGGAAATGGCAGACTTTATTCCTCATGTATTGACAGGCACTAGTTATGGTATGACTGAGACCAATGCGCTAGGGATCGCAATTCGAGGAAAGGAATATCTAGAAAATCCTGGGGTGACAGGAAGATTAATAGCGCCAATAGCAGAAATGAGAATTGTTGATGAATTCGATGTTGATGTTGCGGTCGGAGAAGTCGGTGAGTTGGTTTTAAAAAGCGCAGCAAACATGCGTTGTTACTTAAATAAAGGGATTGAGACATCTGAAGTTCTCAAAAATGGATGGCTTTATACTGGTGATCTTGCAAAGATTGATGAAAATGAATTGATCACGCTGGTTGATAGGAAAAAGAATATTATTATTAGAGGTGGTGAGAACATATCAGCCCAAGAAGTTCAAACTGCGATACTTGAACACCCTGATGTTGTGGAGGCTGCTATTTTCTCTTTGCCAAATGAACGCTTGGGTGAGATTGTTGGTGCTTGTGTTTATTGCAGAAAAACCTCAAATGAAAACGAGAGTTCTTTGCGAGATTTTCTGAAAAATTCTTTAGCTGCATATAAAATACCGGAATATATTTGGATTAAGAATAAACCGTTACCCCGAGTTGCGTCAGAGAAAATTGATGTGGAGGCCCTCAAGAAGGAGTACAGCTATAGATGAATGTTCCAAATAATATAATGCAAAACGTTCAGGGATTTGAAATTCCAAAAGTAGAGGCGTGGATAGGACAAAACGTATCGTATCTAAAGCCGCCTTTTAACTGGAAAAAGTTAGAGGGTGGGCATTCTAATTTAACTTATATGTTAAGTGATTCAGAGGGAGTGAGTGCGGTAATCAGAAGGCCCCCTTTAGGAAAATTGCTTCCCAAAGCACACGATATGTCCCGTGAGTGGGCATTAATTTCAAATTTGGCACCGACAGGATTTCCCGTTCCTAAGCCCCTCGGGTTTTGTGATGATTTAGATGTTACTGGCGCTTTATTTTATGTTATGGGATTTTCCGAGGGAAAGCCGCTTCACAGTAAAAAAGAGGCGTCTGACTCAATAAAACTGGAAGACAGAGTAATCCTTGCTCACTCTTTTATAGACACTTTAGCCTTGCTCCACAGTTTGGATCCTGACGCAATTGGTCTAGGGGAATTAGGTCGAAAGGAGGATTACATTGGTCGCCAAGTAAAAACATGGTATCGATCTTGGATGGCTTCCATTGAGCCTGCCAATTATGACGACCAAAGAGCCCATGATCTTCAAGAGTATTTTATTTCCTCAAAACCTGAGCAGCAAACTGCGAGTGTCGTGCATGGTGATTATGGGTTTCATAATTGCTTAATTGGCGCGGATGCGAAAGTCTCTGCTGTGGTCGATTGGGAAATATCGTCATTAGGTGACCCGCTTGCTGACCTTGCATATACACTCAAGAGCTGGCCTGAGGAACCTGATGATGCCTCGAGCCAACTAGATCTTCCATCATCATGCGAAGGCTTGCCACTTAGAAAAGAACTGGTAGATAGATATCAAAAGTTAACAAAACTGAATGTCGATGAGCTAGATTTTTATTTTGGATTTAATCATTGGAAGTCGGCTGCAATTATTCATGGTGTTTACGCCCGTTACCGAGCGGGCCAAAAAAGTACAGATGGAATAGATTTAGATGAAATTAAAGGCCGGATAGATGCATCATTGTCAGCGGCCGATTTTTGTATTAAGAGATACAAAGAGCGGTAGATGAAAGTCTTCAATTTTGGCTCTATGAATATTGATCATGTTTATTCCATGGATAAGTTTGTTGCGCCGGGAGAGACATTGCCAAGCAATTCTTATTCAAGATTTGCTGGAGGTAAGGGATTAAATCAATCAATTGCGCTCGCGAGAGCGGGTATGCCTGTCTCACATCTGGGTTCAATAGGAGCGGATGGCGTTTTCCTCAAGGAACTTCTTGATACAAATAACGTGGATACCAGCTATATCAACACTCTTGATTCAGCGACTGGTCACGCAATTATCCAGGTCGATTCAAATGGTGAAAACTGCATAATTCTTCATGGAGGCGCAAATTTAGAAAATAATGAGAATGAAATATGCAAACTTTTGGAGGTAGCTGAAAAGAATGATGTGTTCTTAACTCAGAATGAGACAAATGGGGTCGGCAATTTGTTAAATAAAGCCTCAGATTTGGGTTTGACTACCGTATTTAATCCAGCACCGATGACGACCGATGTCCTCTCTTATCCATTAGATAAAGTTGACTATCTAATATTGAATGATTCAGAGGCAAAGATGCTATCTGATAAGACAAATGTGGATGAAATCATAAATCAATTGGGGAGAAAATATCCATTGTCGACAGTGGTGTTAACATTGGGAGCAAGCGGAGTTGTATACAAAAATGCCAGTATGCATCTGCATGTAGACGCAATAAAAACTGATGTGGTCGACTCAACTGCAGCTGGCGATACATTTATAGCATATTTTATTTCAGGTATTTGTAAGGAGTTGTCTGTAGAGGATGCACTTAAATTTGCTTGTAAAGCATCATCAATTTGTATCACCCGTCATGGAGCAGCAGTATCCATTCCGGCTTTAGGTGAAATTTAATTTCAAGGAGAGAATAGGATGAGTCAGAACTATGAAAATCAATCGAATGTGAGTCTGTGGATGAAAAGCCCTGCGATTTTATTATTTGCATCAATTTTTTTGATTTCTGGTTGCACAGACAATAACCCACAGAGACCAAATGTTATTCTAATAATGGCAGATGATATGGGCTGGGCTCAAACAGGCTACTACGGTCATCCTATTCTTAAAACGCCTAATTTGGATGAGATGGCAGCTAATGGCCTCAGAATGGATCGATTTTATGCTGGTGCGCCGAGCTGCACGCCAACACGAGCTTCTGTTATGACGGGGCGGACAAATGATCGAACCGGGGCATTTCGAGTAGGCAGTTACATCAATAAACAAGAAAAAATGCTCTCTACAGCATTTAGAGAATCTGGTTATCTAACAGCCCATTTTGGTAAATGGCACTTGAATATGGATAGTCCTGATTTAGAGCATCCACTTCCGGCGGATGATCCCCATAATCCCGGAGAGTTGGGCTTTGACTATTGGTTAAGTCACACGACTGGATTCGATAGGTCATTCGAACTGAGTAGAAATGGTGTCTCAGAAAAATTCGAGGGAGATGGATCAGAAATTATTGTTCAGGAAGCATTGGACTTTATTAGTCAGGAAATAGACCAAGGTAAACCGTTCTTTATTGTGATTTGGTACTCTGCACCTCATGGCCCTTGGGATGCATCTGAAGAGGATATAGCGCCATTTTTGGGTAAGGTGGATAGAACTTCAGCCCATGGGCACGGCGAAATAGTAGCTATTGATCGATCCATTGGAAACTTAAGATCTGGTTTAAGGGATCTTGGTATTGCAGAAGATACCTTAGTTTGGTTTACGAGCGATAATGGGGGTTCACCAAATTTAGATGTGCGTGTTTGGCCATCTGAGGATCCATTAGGGGGTGCTGGTGGTCATGGAGTAGAGATGGAGTATCCATCAAACTGCAGCAATGAAATAGACTTCAACTTAACCAGCCATGAGGCCCGATTTCTTCATGGTTGTATAAGGGGATTAGATCCAGACAGCACGGGTCATCTGAGAGGGTTCAAAAAAGATTTCTATGAGGGTGGACTGCGTGTTCCCACCGTCATAGAGTGGCCAGCTGGAATTGAGCCCCGAGTGACAAATTTTCCATCAAGCACATATGATATGTTTCCGACTTTGATAGATGTTGCGGGTCTTGCTGAGGACTCAATCAATTCTGTTCATGATGGCATTTCAATTACTGAGATATTTGAACGAGAGCTCCCTAAAAGAGACAAACCTATTGGATTTCGAGCAAATGGAGGTTCGATGTGGCTGGATAATGATTGGAAGTTATTAAGAAATGTGAATTATGAGGGCAACAAGTTTGTAACAACAGATTATGAGCTCTACAACATTATCGGTGATCCGATGGAGACTAACGATCTCAGCGAAATGTATCCTGAGCGTGTTGCAAAAATGAAACAACAGCAGAGTACGTGGAGTTTGTCTGTTAGTAAAAGTGCTTTAGGGGCCGATTACCCGGAAAATCGAGTTCTTGATCACGGGAGATCAAATCCTACAATGCGGATAGAGAAGGCGCGTGAAAAAAGGCTTGAAGAGTGGCGAGATGAGATAAGGCGGTCCGAGGTAACTGTCCTACCTTAAATAATCTTGCATTATTTCTTAGGCCCTGACGAGCATGTTTTTGATGGCATCTTCTTTAGCAACTCGCTTTATAATTTTACCAGAGGCACCTCGAGTCAACGGTGTTGGGCTAACTGTTATTTTCTCGGGTATTTCGAAGATTGCCAATTTATCACTTAAAAAATCTGGTAATTCAGAGACATCTAAATCACTTTTAGCGTATACCGTCGCGCCGACGATCTCACCCAGTCTCTCGTCCGGCATGCTGTAAACGCATGCTTCTGTTATTTTGGGATGTTCTAGAAGTGCATACTCTACTGAACTACACGATATATTTTCGCCACCTCTAATTATTAAATCCTTGATTCTGTCAACGATGTATACAAAACCATCTGGGTCAATTTTTGCGACATCACCTGTTTTAAACCAATCTCCATCAAAACAGCCCAAAGACTCATTTGATTTATTCCAGTATCCTCTGAACATTGAGGTACCCTTTACTTGGAGTTCGCCTGCTTCACCAGGGCTTAAAACTTCACCTTTATCTGAAACAATTCTCATCTCCAATACAGCAGAGCACTCTCCACAACTGGACGGTCTGTCTGCATATGACTCGCTAAGTGCACTTGTTCCAATAGCGTTTGTTTCGGTCATGCCCCAGCCAATTTGAGGCATTATCTGATCATTTAATTCATTGATTTCTTTCACTTGCTCTGGCGCTCTTGGGGCGCCGCCGCCACCAAGTACAAAGAGACTTGAGATATCATAATCACCTGTTTTTAACGCATTAACTAAGTCACCTGTTATTGCAGGCGCAGCTATAAAACCTGAAATTCTCTCTTTTTCAATGAGATCAAGACCTTTAATTGCATCCCATTTATACATACAAACCATTTTACGCTGAGCTCTAAATGAGGCCAGAAGCACTACATGCGACCCTGAAACATGGAATAATGGAACGGCGAGAAGCAATGCTTCTTGAAAAGGAAATTGTGGTTTTTCAAGCTGATATCGGTAGGCTCTTATCTCTATTTCAAGCTCCCAACTCATTAGCGCATGAATTATGTTTCTATGAGATGAAATAGCTCCCTTAGGAAATCCTGTAGTACCTGATGTGTAGATAATAGTCGCATCATCGTCAGCGTTCATATTTATGATTGGCAACTGTGTATTTTGATACGTGGATATTAACGCTTTCCAACAATGTGAAGAAATATCTGTATTATCATCAGATCGCACTCGGACAACTTCTAAAGTCTTTGGCCTCTCATGCACTTGCGATAGATTTAGTAATCTCTCATTATCAACAAATATAAGTTTTGGTTCACAATCATTTAATGCAAAAGCTAAATCTTTTGGTCCCCAAAGTGCATTGAAAGAAACAGCGATTGCTCCAATAGAGGTGGCTGCAATAAAACTAATACTCCATTCTGGATAGTTTCGCATTGAAATGCCGACTCTATCACCTTTCTTTATATTGAATTCAGAGATCATTATGTTCGCGAGTCGCTTACTCAAGTTGAGGATCTCCGAGTAACTGTAGCGCTCATCCTCATAGACGATAAAATCTAACTCACTTGAGTGAGAGTAATAAAGATCCCTCAGTGTGATTGGGGCATTCCTAAAAACTTTTACATGCCGACCATTTATTTGGGTGGAATTAAGCTCATATATTTGATTCGAAGCACATAGTTTTTCTATTGCTTGATTTCTAGTTATGGTAGCTTTGGAAGTATTAGAATTATTTTTCATAGTTTTAATAATATACCATTCAACTGATTAATTTCGCTAGACGGCATTATTGGATTATTGGAGTGATTAAAATGACAACTAAGTCTTTCTTTCCCCGAAATATTTATGCGCAACCAAATGTAAATTCCTCAAGAGTTTTTCTCTCTCCGCCACGCTATATTCAAGGTCCGGGGGTAATAAGAAATTGTGGACTCTACCTTCAATTGATTAATGCAAATAATGTCGCTGTACTCGCTTCAAAACGAGGCTTTTCAGCTGAGGCCTCTGATGTTTTAACATCGCTAAGTAAAGAAGGAATTGCGTGTTCAAAAGCTGAGTTTTTGGGTGAGTGTTCGAGAGAAGAAGTAGAGAGACATGCAAATAATTTAATGAGTTCAAAACCAGATTGCATTTTGGCGGTGGGAGGCGGAAAGCTCGTTGATGCTGGGAAATGCATCGCTCACAGACTAAATTGCCAAGTGGTAATTATTCCAACTCTAGCATCGAATGACGCTCCTTGCTCTTCCATATCAGTATTGTATACCTCTGATGGGGTTAAAGATCTTGTGGAATATTTTCCTCAAAATCCTGCATTTGTAATCGTAGATACCGAGGTTATCGTTAACGCGAGTGAACGCTATCTAGTCGCAGGAATGGGTGATGCTATGGCAACTTGGTATGAAGCTCGAGTATGCGAAGATAATCCCGCTACTTCAAATTTGGTAGGTTGCAGACCAACTCTCGCGGCTTCGGCTTTAAGTGAAAAATGTGCGCATACACTCTTTGAACACGGAGTTTGTGCGGCAGAGAATGTTAGAAATAATAAAAATAGTGACAGTGTTGAGAGAGTCGTAGAGGCGAACACACTTCTAAGTGGTATCGGCTTTGAAAGTGGCGGCTTGGCCCTAGCCCACCCGCTAGCGAATTCGTACACGGAAATAACACGACTCAATAAGAAGTATCTTCATGGCGAAATGGTTGCTATGGGTACTCTAGCTCAACTAGCAATGGAAAACTCTAAAGATCTTGAAAAAGTTATTAAATTCTTTATTGATGTAGGACTCCCAGTAAACTTAGAGCAGCTATCAATGTCTCCATTACAGAAATCCGAAATAGACATGGTTATAGAAACAGCTTTTAAAAATCCTCTTATAAAGAATATGAATTTTGAGGTATCTAAAGAATTGATATTAGATTCAATTAAAAAAGCAGATGAGGTGGGCACACATTTTGTCAGTAAATATGGCGATGAAGCTTATCGAAGACTGCATAGTTGATTCTTTAATATTTTGTTTAAGATAATCATAGGTATAAAAAGTTAGCATAGGGGTGTTTGATGATGATGGAATATCAAGAAATTCTATACAGCACATTAGATGGAGTGGCAACTATCATAATCAATCGGCCGGAAACTCTTAATGCGCTGACAAGTTTAACACAAGCGGAAATAAGACATGCTTTGCACAGCTCCGATATAACAAAAGAGGTCATCGGTACAGTAATCACGGGTGCAGGAAGAGGCTTTTGCTCAGGTGTTGATATGAAATCGCTCGGCAAAATGAGTGATGATGGGGGAAGGACACAAGAAATCTATGAGCATTTAGAGGTAAGTTTTGATAATGAAAATAAAAATTTTATTGGTTCTCCTGCCTATTTTTTAGCACTCAAAAAACCTTTGATTGCAGCGATAAACGGAGCTTGTGCTGGATTAGGATTTAGTTATGCGACTTTTTGTGACATGCGATTCATGGACCCAAAAGCAAAATTGGTTACATCGTTCTCACCTCGAGGATTAATTGCTGAGCATGGAACTAGCTGGATGCTTCCAAGGATAGTAGGACCGTCTCATGCTTTAGATCTGATGTGGACTTCGCGTCGCGTTGACGCAGAGGAGGCATATCGAATTGGCTATGCGAATAGACTCTCTGAAAATGGAGAAGTATTAAAAGAAGCGCAGGATTTTATGTTCAATCTCGCAAAAACTGCGGCTCCATATTCGTTAATGATGATGAAAAAACAAATCTATCAACATTTAAATCAGGATCTAGGACTTTCAAATAAAGAGTCCACAATATGGATGGATGAAAGTTTAAAAAGAGATGATTTTAAAGAAGGGATTAAATCATTTTTGGAAAAAAGATCACCAAATTTTGAAAAAATAAAACAATAAAGGAGACCAAGATGATATTTACCGGATGGGAGTCACCACTCGCACTATTAAAATATGAATTAGTACAATTGGATTATGAGGGAGTTGTAGTTCCATCGGAAATCATCAATAAGGTAAAAGACCTTGACGACGAAACGCATAAAATGGACTTTGATCTCGTTGATAAGATCTATGTTGAGTTAGAAACTTTAAAAGTTGCCTCCTCATTTAAGTATGATCAACCTTATGCATTAAATGACATTAAAAAAGCGAGGCCTGCAGGCCCCCGTAAACTTGATTCGATATCTGATGCAGATTTAATAAACAAATTCCACGGCGCTTGGACAGGCAGATCTGTTGGGTGTGCGCTTGGAAAACCAGTTGAAGGCATGGGTATAAGAGGTCAAAAAGGGTTAATTGGTAGAGCTGCGATAAAACAATATCTTGAAAATCGTGGCCATTGGCCACTAGATTACTATTTCAGTGGTGAAGATGTTAATGATGGATTTGTAGTTTATTGTCCTAATTCACAACGTGAAAATATTTCGTTTATGGAGCCAGATGACGATATTCACTACACTTTAATTGCACTGGCAATTCTAGAAAAATATGGGGCTGAATTTACTTGGCGTCATGTGGCACATACATGGAATAATTGTCTTCCCTACAATGTTATATGTACTGCTGAATCTCAAGCCATTCTGAATTACAACAATGCTACTCCAAGAAGCACAGTTTCGGACTGGGTAACACCGGAATATACCAGTTTAAATCGAAATCCTTATCGGGAGTGGATTGGAGCGCAAATAAGAGCTGATGGCTGGGGTTACGGATGCGCGGGTAATCCTGAGTTAGCTGCTGAATTCGCATATAGAGATGCTTGTTGGACCCACAGAGCTAACGGAATTTATGGAGAGATGATGTTTGCAGCAATTATTGCAGCCGCTTTCAGTGTAGATGATCCGATCGATTTAATTAACATCGGATTATCTGAAATACCAGAAAATTGTAAATTAGCTGAAGCATCTCGAAGAGCCTTAAGTAAAATGGATCAGACAAAAGATTTCTATAAATATATGGATTGGGTAGAAGCAGAATTTGGAGAGCTTAGTGGTGTGCATACAGTTAATAATGCTCTTGTTGTCATAGGAGCTTTGTTTTATGGAAAATCTGATTTTCACCAATCTGTCTGCTATGCGATTGAGGGCGGTTGGGACACCGATTGCAATGGCGCCACGTGTGGTTCTATTCTGGGAGCTATTCATGGACGGTCCAACATGAACTCGAGTTTGATCCCAGCGCTTAACGATACAATAAAACCAAGCGTAATCGGATTCCAAGAAATAACAATGGAGCGTCTTGCTCAGAGAACATATGAGGTATTCAAGAGTATTAAAGATTCGTGAATTAACAACTAGAATCTGTTCTATTATGTTTTTTAAAAAATTACGCAGTAAAAAGGAAAAATTGGCCTCAGAGAGCCAAAAAATAAGAATGACACGAGATTTTTTTTACAAGATAGCCTCTGTTGTTTCCATCTCCTTTATCTTGCTTTTGTCGGCGATATCTATCTCCCTAGCAGAGGACTCATATCCTGATAATCTTTATTGGGGTGACACTCACGTACACACTTATCTCTCTTCAGATGCTTTTTCAACAGGGACTCGCATAACCCTAGATCAAGCATATCGCTTTGCAAAGGGTGATCGGGTGAGAGCAAGTGGTGGTCAGTATGCCTCTTTGAGAAGACCGCTCGATTTTTTGATGATAGCAGACCATGCCGAGGACATGGGAGCTTTTGCTGCTTTGTCAAAAGGTGAAAAAGTCATTAAAGATAAGAATAAGTTGGCAGAACTCATTAAGAATTTAGTGAGTCTTCCAACAGCTAAAGACATAGTAAATTCGAAAACGGAAGATGAGTTTATTGCGCTGCAAAATAAGCTTATATACGCGAAGGGACTTAAGCAGACTAAGTTTAATTTAGATCAAAACTTTAGAAGAAAAGTATGGGATCAGGTGGTTGATGAGGCAGAGAGACATTATGAGCCAGGAAAATTTACCACATTTGTGGGTTATGAATTTAGCGCTAGCAATAACGGGATGACACACAGAAATATTTTGTTTTTGGGTAGTCCAGATGAGACAAAATCAATACTTCCATTCTCCTCATATCATAGTAATGATCCAAATGATTTGTGGGATTTCATGGCTCAATACAAAAGAGAGACGGGCGGTGATGTTATCTCTATCCCCCATAATAGCAATTTAAGTCGCGGTCAAATGTTCAAGAATGAAACATTTGATGGAGAGCGACTATCTTACAGTTACTTAAAAACTAGAGCGGAGTTTGAGCCAGTGATAGAGGTCACTCAATATAAAGGAGATAGCGAGACTCATCCATTAATTTCTCCCTTAGACGATTATGCAGATTTTGAGCGTGGTTGGTATGATTCCTTAATAGGTTCAAATAATGATTCTATTTCTATTAAAAAAGAAAACGCAAAGAATTCATATGCACGGTCAATCCTCAAAAAACGGGCTAAGATTGGAAAGTCAATTTGGAATAAATCCTTTTAAAGTAGGATTAATCGGTTCAACAGATACTCATACGGGACTTGCCACTGCAGAAGAAGATAATTTTTGGGGAGGTCTTGCTTACGAGGAGCCAAGTCCATACAGAGCCCGAGGATATACATTAAATTCTGGTTCAGCCGGTTACGCAGCCGTCTGGGCTGATAGCAACACGCGAGAGGCAATATTTTCCGCTATCAAACGAAAAGAAGTTTACGCGACAACTGGAACAAGAATTACTTTGAGGTTTTTCGCGGGATGGGATTTTCAAGCATCTGACTTAGATCAACCGAATTTAGTTGAATTAGCATACAAAAAAGGTGTACCAATGGGTGGTGATATTTCGAGATCTCAAAATAGAAAACCGCTCTCCTTTTTTGTTACAGCCACAAAAGATCCAATAGAGGCAAATTTAGAAAAAATTCAAATTATAAAAGGCTGGCAGGACAAAGATGGGATCTTGCAAGAAAAAATTTTTGATGTTGCAGTGGCACCTCGTATAAAAAAGTGTGTCAAAACTGATGAAAAAAATTGCTCTCTCGCGTCTTCTCAAGCTGGAAGTTATTCAAACAAAGATGGTAGCGAATCCCTGCAAGCATTTTGGGAGGATCCAGATTTTGATGCCGATGAGTATTCTTTCTATTATGCGAGAGTTTTACAGATCCCTACTCCTCGATGGACTACCTATGATGCAGCTTTATTCAACAAGGATTATTCAGCAAATCAACTTGTTAATGAGAGAGCATATTCATCGCCAATTTGGTACAGCCCATAGCATTCTTAAATTAACAAGAGGCCCAAAGTTTTTGGTGAGAAGAATCAACATGTTGAGAAACCTTAAAATCATCATCTATTATTAAACAATTTTCTTCTTTTCCATTATAAGCCGGCCATGACTCGATACTTTTTACCGATGGCTGTCCAAACTTCATAAATGAGGCGATGGTTGTGGACCAATCTCTCGCAACACTCCTTACATTTTTATCATTTCGATCATGGAATTCTCTCGCGTGAGACTTCGGATTATCGAATGTGTTAAACATATAGGCCATTTCGGCAGCATGAGTCGCTCCATAATTTTTATATTGTGGAAGATTAGCAGATTTATCAAACCGATAGAGCCAAACACCAATGCCTGCTTCTGCCGTTATTCTTGCAGTCTCAGTTACTGTTCTTCTGAACATATCTGTCCATATCAGTTCATGAAATTTTCCTGGTGATGCATCTGGATATTTGGCTTTCAGTGCTGCTAAGTAAGGATCTGGATCTCCTCCACAAAGCATTTCGCGCGCAAGCCCAGAATTCCAAAGTTTATAATGAGGTTGATCTTGATCTTTCCCTTCAGTATATAAAGTTCCTTCCCTAGAATTGCTGCCTATCAGAATTGGAACTCCATTTAATTCCTCCATCATCGCTTCAGCAATTGGGCCAATGTTTCCCTGAGGAGTCGAATCAAAAGTTGCGCAATATTTGTAATAAAATCTTTTACATCCAACTGAATTGAGGGCTTGGACAGTCTTAATAGCTTCTTTCCTAGAATCCTCAGCTGGAATTAATCGGATTTTCCTAGCAACCACAACT
>CACJVE010000014.1 GCA_902596775.1 uncultured SAR92 cluster bacterium | reverse complement strand
TTAGCGTTATTCCAGGTGAAAAAATTAAAAAAGGACCTATTTGGGATTTCGATTTGTCATTTGGAAATACCGATTATGCAGATAGTCAGTATAGAGAAGGTTGGTGGGTGAAAAATTTGAATCCTTGGTATAAAAGATTGTTCCAAGATCCCGAATTTGTCGAATTAGTTAAGGCACGATTTGCATATTATAAAGAGAATCAACAGCTTATTCTGGATAAAGTCGATGATTTTGCGGAGCAGCTAATATACGCACAAGCGGAGAACAACGAGAAATGGGAGACGTTCGGGCAGTACGTATGGCCTAATCCTGTCGTGTATGACACGCATCAAGAAGAGGTTGACCATCTTAAGACTTGGTATATTGAAAGAATGGATTGGCTTGAAAACGCTTTTAACGATTTATAGTCAATCAAACATAATCTGCTTAATTAATTTGACGATCTTTACCTTCCCAGTAGGGCTTTCTTAATTCTCTTTTTAGTAACTTTCCTGTGGGATTTCTCGGTAAAACTTCCACAAAATCAACGCTTTTGGGGATTTTGTAGCCCGCAATTTTGGTTCTGGAGTGTGCAATTATCTCCTCTTCACTACCTGTGAATCCTGGTTTGAGAACTACAACAGCCTTTACCGCCTCTCCCCATTTTTCATCAGGGACTCCAATAACCGCAACATCTCCAATCGCAGGATGATCAAATAACGCATTTTCTACTTCGGCAGGATAAACATTTTCTCCGCCTGACACGATCATATCCTTAATTCGATCATGAATATAAAGATATCCCTCCTCATCAAGATAACCTGCATCCCCCGTTGAGAACCATCCTGAGGATATGCTTTTTTCAGTTGCCTCTGAATTTTGCCAATATCCCTTCATTACACTTTTTGACCGATAGGTAATTTCACCTACCTCATTTGGACCTAGCGTATCTCCTGATGAATCTACAATTTTTAATTCAGCAGTGGGCGCTACTTTCCCACATGAGCGCAATTTACCTAAAGCAGGGTCATGATCATTAGGCTCCAAGATTGTCCCTGCACCACAAGTCTCTGTCAGCCCATAGACTTGGCAGAAATCGCATTTAAATATGTCTTTTGCAGTAAGAAGAACGTCCTCCGAAATAGGACTTGCGCCATAAAGTAACATCTCTAAGTTAGAAAAATCTCTATCTCTTACGCCCGGAATTGAATTCAAGAAAAGGATAACTGCTGGAACAAAGAACGCATATTTGATTCTATATTTTTCTAGAAGGTCCAAAATTACTACTGGATCGACATCTTTTAAGATAACATTTTTTAAGCCTTGCGCAAGACCGATAACTCCAACATTAACGCCTGCTACATGAAAAACTGGCATCGCTACAATACTGGCTTCACCTTCGTTCCAATCGCCCCAGCCTCCATTCGCTGCTTGATCCAAGACATCAAGATAGTTACCATTCGTTAGTTGCACACCTTTTGGGTGACCAGTCGTCCCACTAGTATAAAGTTGAACAACATCATCGTTATGATTGATTCTAATTTTTGGGTCTTGAACATCTTGATGATTTCGCCAAGAAGTATATTCCTCCCAATCGGTATGATTGCCATCGACCGCAATTACTTGTCTGACGAAACTCAGGTTTGGAAGCAATTGCTCAATTACCTCATAAAATTCTGCCCCTACAAATAGAATTTCTGCCTGTGCATTATTGATAACATATTCGATCTCAGGGCCTGCCAAACGCCAATTCACTCCCGCAATTACAACATTTGCTTTTGATGCCCCAGCAAGAATTTCAAAGTAATAATCACTATTTTTCCCCAAGAAACCGATTCTGGTGCCAGAAACACAATTTTTGTCAAGTAAGCCGTTTGCCACTTGGTTAGCATAATTATTGAGTTCACTGTAAGTAGTGGTTCTGCCCTCAAAAATTTGTGCGATATTAGAACCATTTTTTTCAGACTGATAGCGAAAAATGTCAGCAACGCAGTCAAAGTGCTCTAGTGAAATCATAATGTTCCCCTTTTTAATTTATCTTATTATTTTAGTAAACAGCGAATCACTGTTGTCTTATCCGAAACCTCTTATTTTTATCCCTTCATATCTTCTAATTCAATTCCTTTGGTTTCATATACAAATTTCATAACAAATAGGGCCGAGATAATTGCACTGAAGGCATAAATTCCATAAGCACCTGCAAGGCCAATTCCGGCGAGGAGTATCGGGAAGGTCATTGTAATTAAGAAGTTTGAGCCCCATTGAAAAAGTCCGCTTACCGCTAATCCAGACCCTCTTATTTGATTAGGAAACATTTCACCAAGCATTACCCACATAACAGGACCCCAACTCATGTTAAAGAAAAAAACATATGAATTTGCAGCCACGAGGGCAACGGATCCCCAATCACCCATCTCTAAATTACCGCTCGCATCGGTCGATGAATTTGCAAATGAGATAACCATTAAACTAAGTGTAATTGCCATTCCAACCGATCCCCACTGGAGAAGCGGTTTTCTGCCAATTTTATCAATTACTAGGATTGTCAAAACACATGCACCAATACTCACAGCACCACTTATTATATTGATTAACAATGCATCTGATTCAGAAAAACCGACAGCTTGCCATAAGACCGCGCCGTAATAAAAAACAACGTTAATTCCTACCAGTTGTTGGAAAGTTGCCAAGCCAATTCCGATCCAAACAATTGATCTGACTGTTCCACTTGGATTCTTGAGATCTGAGAGTTTAGGTCGATCAAAGCTATCAGACAATGATTGTTTTATTTCCAGTAATTTTTGTTCAGCCTCCGTACTTCCATATAGTTTAGTTAAAACATTACGAGCCGAATGATCATGACCTCTGACAACTAAAAATCTTGGGCTTTCTGGGATAAAAAGCAACATTACAAAGAAAAGCGCAGCAGGGCCTATTTCAATCCAAAACATCCACCTCCATGCTTCATAATCAAGCCAAAATTTTTCAGTAGAAGCACCTGCCAGATTGGCAAGCGAATAATTGCTAACAAATGCGATGAACAATCCCGAGATTATCGCCACTTGCTGAATGGTAGTTAACATACCTCGATACGAAGCAGGTGCTATTTCACTGATATAAGCGGGAGCCATCACCGAAGCTGCTCCAACGGCGAGCCCTCCAAGCATTCTGTATACGATGAACTCTATTGAATTATCAGCAATTCCTGAGCCCCAAGCGCTAACTAAAAATAATATTGATGAGACAATTAGGAGAGATCTTCTACCATATAAGTCAGCCAGTCTGCCGGCAAAAAATGCACCAATAGCGCATCCAAGTAACATGCTCGCTACATTAAAACCAGTCCCAACTGAATCTGAATTGAACGCTTTTTGGAGTCCATCTACTGTCCCATTAATGACACCGCTATCAAAGCCGAATAAAAATCCACCAATCGTAGCGACAATACTAATAAAAATTATAAAAAATATTCTATTTTCTTTCGAATCTTCCAAAACACTTACCCCGATTACATAATTGTTATTGAGCTACAATAGCAATAACTTTATCGTGAATTGGAATAAAAGGCTAAGGATTTTATGTCTTGAACTGCCTAGTCATAACTTTGTGTTTACACGTAAAATGTAAAAGATCAGACTAAACAAAAATCTAATTGGAAGTGTTGACATGTCGGCCTATAAAGCACCACTAAATGAATTCATGTTTCTTTTGAAGTACTTGGTTAATTACGATTCACACGCAGAGTTGCCTGGTTATGAAGAGGTTGGAATGGAAATGGTCGAAGCAATCCTTCCAGAGGCTGCTAAGTTTTTTGAGAATATTATTGCTCCCACAAATCTGGAGACCGATCAACAGGGAACACGATTGAACAATGGTGAAGTGCAGATCGCACCGGTGATAAAAGGTCTTGGAGCCCAGATGTCTCAGGCTGGATGGACAGGACTTGGTGGTTCAAAAGATTATGATGGCTCAGGATTTCCAGGAGTTGTTGACTTGGCCGTTCAAGAAATGCTTCAGTCAGCTAATATGAGCTTAAGTTTGCTCCCTCTTTTAACAAAAGGAGTTATCCATGCATTATCCCTCTATGGAACTGACTTACAAAAGCAACTCTTTTTGACTCACCTTACAAATGGATCTTGGTCAGGCACGATGAATCTAACAGAGCCTCAAGCTGGTTCTGATTTATCGACTATAAAGTGCAAAGCGGTGCCGAATGATGACCACTACCTGCTAACCGGTCAAAAGATTTATATCACCTGGGGTGAGCATGATCAGACTGAAAATATCATCCACCTTGTTTTGGCAAGACTCCCAGATGCCCCAGAGGGAACTCAAGGCATATCGATGTTTCTTGTTCCAAAATATTTGGTTAATTCTGATGGGTCTTTGGGTAGAAGAAATGACGTAAAGGTTGCAGGTATCGAGAGGAAATTAGGAATTCATGGAAGTCCAACCTGCACGATGATTTATGGCGATAGCGGAGGTGCTGTGGGATACCTGGTTGGCCCGGAAAATAAAGGTTTAATGTGTATGTTCAGCATGATGAATAATGCGAGGCTCTCGGTAGGGCATCAAGGCGTTGCAGTAGGTGAGCGAGCATACCAGCAAGCTGTATCATTCGCTGAACAAAGATTACAAGGGCAGTCGGCGGATGCGGAGGGTAGATCACCTATTATTCATCATCCTGATGTTAAGAGAATGTTGCATACCATGAGAGCCCTTACTGAGGGTGGGAGGGCAATGTCCTTTTTTACCATTGCAGCTGAAGATCGGTCTAAACATCGACCTTTCGGTCATGAGGATTCTTTTGACTTGCAAATAGTTGAAGTAATGACTCCACTTGTAAAAGGTTGGTGCACCGAGGCGTCAATGGAAATAACGTCTTTGGGTGTCCAAGTGCATGGTGGCATGGGTTTTGTAGAGGAAACTGGTGCTGCGCAATATATGAGAGATGCACGTATTTTGCCGATATACGAGGGAACAAATGGCATACAAGCTCTTGATTTTGTCGGTAGAAAGTCATTAAGAGACGGTGGAGAAGCTTTATCTAAATTAATCAATGAAATGAGGCTTGATTGTCAAAAATACTCAGAAATGGGTGGAGATCTTGGTCAATTATTAGAATTATTAACAAAAACAATTTCCCAATGCGAGCAGGCGCTTGATCACCTTTTGAGTAGTCCTGAAAAAGCCAGTTACGTTGCATTCAATCAGATGATGTTATTTGGTAATTCGGTTGCTTATTGGTTGTTAACAAAGCTTGCTTTTAGCGCATTAACACAGATAAATAACGGATCTAGTGAAAGATATCTTTTTCAAAAAATATCTACTGCTAAATTTTTTGCATCTCAAATTTTGACAAGAAACGCTTCATATCTTGATGGGATTTTGAATGAGGTAGAGTCTTTTGATGAGTTTTCTGTTGAAGATTTCGCGAGATAATTAGCTATCATTTAAAGCTTAACCATATATCATTTGCCTAAAGAGTCGGTTTTATATAATCTTTTCTTAAAAGTTTACGTAATTAAGCATTATTTAAAGGATTAGCCTCACAAATGATCAATGTAAAAGTCACAGAATCCGCACAAGAGTACTTATTTGGATTATTGGAAAAACAGAATTGCGAAGATATAGGTATAAGGATGTTTGTTTCTGATCCAGGAACGCCAAAAGCCGAGACCTGTATCGCATACAGTAGGCCCGGTGAGAGGATAGAGGATGATGTTGTTATTAATTACGAGAAATTCAATGCCTACTACGAGCAAAGAAGTATACCTTTTTTAGAGGATGCAGTAGTTGACTACTCAGCTGATAAGTTTGGTGGACAGCTAACAATTAGAGCTCCAAATTCAAGACTTCCCAATGTGACAGATGACAGCCCAGTTGAAGATCGCGTTAATTATGTTTTGTATAACGAAATTAATCCAAGTTTAGCTGCCCATGGCGGCGTGGTCTCACTTGCAGAAATAGATGATGGGTTTGCAATACTTGAATTTGGAGGCGGTTGTCAGGGTTGCTCTGCCGTTGATTTGACGCTCAAGCAAGGGGTTGAGAAAACTCTTATGGAGAAAATTCCTGAGCTAACGGGCGTAAGAGATGTTACTGATCATTCAGATACTTCCAACGCCTACATGTGATGCATGTTGAAGTCATTGAACTCCGATTCCATCGCTTTGTTAGCTGGAATTGAAGGAGGCGGCACTAAATTCAAGTGCGCGGTTGCCACTCAAGATTTAAAAATTCTTCGCTCGAAATCGATTGATACTTCATCCCCAAAAGAAACCCTGAACCAAGTTAGGGATTTCCTTTTATCCTGTCAGAGTGATATTCGGTGTATTTCATCAATAGGGATTGGGTGTTTTGGTCCCGCTCAGATAAGCAGGGAATCAACCAGATACGGATATATAGAAACTACTCCCAAGCAAGGCTGGTCTAATATTAATGTGTTGGGTTTTTTCAAGAAATTCTTTCAAGCACCCTCCGCATTTGATACCGATGTGAATGTTGCTGCACGCTCAGAATTTGAACTAGGAGCCGCAAAAAGTTATGAAAACTTTGCATACGTGACTGTTGGCACTGGTATTGGTGTTTCAGTTTATATGGGGGGTAATGTGGCAAAAGGAATAAGTCATTTTGAAAGTGGTCACCAACTTGTTCCGAGACATCCATTTGATAAAGAGTTTGTAGGAGTTTGTGATTTTCACAATAATTGTTTAGAGGGCTTTGCCTCCGGTCCTAGCATAGAGAAAAGGTGGGGTAAAAATCCAGAAGAAATCCCCGATGATCATATGGCATGGGATATCGAGGGATACTACCTAGGTGTATTATGCGTGAATCTCACTCTAAATTATCGGCCTGACAAAATCATACTTGGCGGTGGTGTTATGAACCGCAGATGCCTATTTAAAAAAATAAGACAGAATTATAAGTTCTTGATGGGATCCTATTTAGAGCAAAATTTGCCCCCTGATAAGTTTATAGTCCCAGCCCACCTATCCAATGATAGTGGCGTTATCGGAGCATTATTGCTCGCTAAAAACGAGATTTCTGAATAGCTCAGTATTACGAGACATCAACAATTTCTTTAGCCAGGATTGTGTCTGCTTTTTCTGCAGCGTTCTGAAAAGATGCTATTTGATCGAAGTTCATATACCTGTAAATTTCTGTCGCCATCGAGTCAATCTTTTTAGCATAAGCAAAATATTCATCTGATGTTGGCAGTCGTCCTAAAATACCTCCAACAGAGGCTAACTCAGCTGAAGTGAGATACACATTTGCACCATCCCCGAGTCGATTTGGGAAATTTCTGGTTGAAGTTGAGAGTACTGTTGCCCCAGCAAGAACACGAGCTTGATTACCCATACAAAGAGAGCATCCTGGCATTTCTGTCCGGGCGCCGGCCTTACCGTATATATTGTAGTAACCTTCCTCCATTAATGTGTGAGCATCCATTCGTGTTGGAGGACATATCCAAAACCTGGTATTGATCGAATCTGCCTCATCGAGTAGTTTTCCTGCAGCTCTGAAATGACCAATATTAGTCATGCAAGATCCTATGAATACGTCGTCCACTTGATCCCCCGCAACATCAGATAACAGCTTCGCATCATCTGGATCATTCGGACAACAAACAATGGGTTCTGATATTTCATTTAGATCAATAGAGATCACGGCAGAGTATTCTGCATCACTATCCGCTTCCATCAAAGTTGGATCTGCCAGCCAGTCTTTCATTTTTTGGATTCTTCTCTGAATCGTCCTGATATCTCCATATCCCTCGCTTATCATCCACTGAAGTAAAGTAATATTAGATTTCAGATATTCACCCACTGATTTCTCGCTAAGTTTGATGGTGCAGCCGGCCGCTGATCGTTCAGCTGATGCATCAGAGAGTTCGAACGCTTGTTCAACCGTGAGATCGTCTATACCTTCAATTTCTAGAATACGTCCTGAAAAGATATTTTTTTTACCTTTCTTTTCTACTGTTAACAATCCTTCCTTTATTGCGTAATACGGGATGGCATGAACTAAGTCGCGAAGAGTAATTCCTTTTTGCATTTTTCCAGAGAATTTAACAAGCACCGATTCTGGCATATCCAATGGCATAACACCTGTAGCCGCCGCAAAAGCAACCAATCCGGAGCCTCCAGGGAATGAAATACCCATAGGAAAGCGAGTATGAGAGTCTCCACCAGTGCCAACTGTATCGGGCAAAAGCATTCTATTTAACCAGCTATGGATAATGCCATCGCCAGGTCTGAGAGATACGCCGCCACGATTCATAATAAAATCAGGCAAACTGTGCTGAGTCTCAATATCAACGGGTTTAGGGTACGCAGCAGTATGACAGAATGATTGCATCACCAAGTCGGCGGAGAATCCAAGACACGCAAGGTCTTTAAGTTCATCACGTGTCATTGGTCCCGTTGTATCTTGAGAGCCGACCGTAGTCATTTGAGGTTCGCAATAAGTGCCAGGTCTGATTCCCGGTTTGCCGCATGCCTTGCCAACCATTTTTTGTGCGAGAGTGAAGCCTTTACTTGTCGTGTCAGCAGATTGTGGCTCTCTAAAAACTTCTGAGGCTGGAAGTTTTAGATGCTCTCTGGCTCTTTGAGTTAATCCTCTGCCTACAATAAGATTGATTCTTCCGCCTGCTCGAACTTCATCTAAAATTACCTCTGACTTATGCGAAAATTCAGTGATAATTTCTCCCGACTGATCTAATATTTTCCCATCGTAGGGCAAGATCGTAATTATATCCCCGTGATTAATATCATCAACGGAGGCTTCAAAAACCAGAGCACCTGCATCTTCCATGGTGTTAAAAAATATTGGTGCTACTTTTGTTCCAAAACAGATCCCACCCGACCTTTTGTTAGGGACTCCAGGTAGATCTTCTCCAAAAAACCAGAGAACAGAGTTTGTTGCAGATTTTCGTGATGATCCTGTCCCAACTACATCGCCCACGAAAGTAACAGGTAAATTATGCGATTTGATTTCTGCAATCTGATTGATAGGACCAATTTCTCCAGGGATGTCTGGATTTAATGCATCCCTTTTCATCTTGAACATTGCGAGTGCATGCAATGGTATGTCTGGTCTTGACCAAGCATCTTGTGCAGGCGAGAGATCATCAGTATTTGTCTCACCATTCGATTTGAAAATAATTGTTTTTATGCTTCTTGGCACCTCATCATTGTTGGTAAACCATTCAGCATTTGCCCAAGATTCGATTACTGACATCGCAAATAGATTTCCACTCTGTGCTTTTTCAGCCACATCATGAAATGCATCAAAAACGAGTATCGTCGATTTAAGTTGCTCTGAGGCGAGATTCTGTAATGTCTTATCATCGAGTAATTCTACAAGCGTCGCGACGTTATAGCCTCCAAGCATTTGCCCTAAAAGTCTTACCGCATCCTCTCTAGAAATTATTGGTGAGGATTCATTATTTTTAGCGATAGCGCTCAAAAAACTTGCTTTGACATAGGCCGCCTCATCCACACCCGGAGGGACTCGATTCGATATTAAGTCAAGGAGATACTCCTCCTCACCATCTGGAGGATCTCGGAGCAGTCTAACTAAGCCTGAGGTTAGATCAGCATTGAGTGGTTTTGGAGGAATATTTTGAAGTTTTCGCTCCTCAACATGTTTTCTATATTCTGCTAGCATCATGGCTCGATATGTATTGGTCATATACCTTAAGATGATGAATTATACCCTCTCAAGAGACGCAGTTATAGATAAGTTAGCACAGTGACAACAGATAACGGCGAAACTAGGGTAAAAAATTTTGGAAAACGCATATATTTCAACGTTTATCATGTGTATTTTTGATATATTTCTCATCTATAGTCATTATTTTCAAAAATAAACTACATCAGTTGAGTGATTAGACAAATATAATCCTGCGAGTATCATTAATGAAAACTGCTCTTCAAGAAATAAATGAGTTTCTTTTATGCGAAACGCCAGAGTCTTGGTTAAAAGAAGCTATTAATAATCAAGAAATATTATTAATAGATCATGCAAATTGTGAAAAAAAAGCGGCAAGTTCAGCAATGCAATTATTGCACAAGTATTCAAACAATTTCGAACTAATACATAAAATGTCACGTTTGGTCAGAGAAGAAATGAGACATTTCGAGCAAGTTACGGCGATTATGAAACGAAGGAAAATTGCATATTCGAACGTGTCCGCCTCCAGATATGCGGCTGAATTACGAAAGTTTGTTAGAAAAGGAGACTCAGGGCAACTCGTTGATATTCTGATAATTGGAGCATTTATAGAAGCCAGATCTTGTGAAAGATTTTCAAAGATTGCGCCCTTGCTCGACACGGAATTGTGTGACTTTTATACAAAGCTTTTGAAATCAGAGGCTCGACACTATCAGGATTATTTAAAATTGGCGCGCGATGTTGCTGGTAATGATGATATTGAGGCAAGAATTGATCTAATCGCAGAGGCGGAAAAAAAGCTCATAAGTGATTTTGATCCGGAGTTTAGATTTCACTCAGGTCGTCCAAATAAAGAGTTAGAAATATAAAAAGTCCGGGACAATATTTATTCTATCTTTCATTTAAAGGTACAAAGGCTCTCACATCTGCGCCTGTGTATAACTGCCTCGGACGTCCAATCCTATAAGGATTTGTGATCATCTCATTCCAGTGCGAGATCCAGCCTACAGTTCTCCCTGTCGCAAAAATAACCGTAAACATTTCTGTTGGTATCCCTAAGGCTTTTAGAATAATTCCTGAGTAGAAATCGACGTTGGGATATAACTTTTTCTCAACAAAATAGTCGTCCTCAAGCGCGATCTTTTCTAATTTCTTTGCTAACTTAAACAAAGGATCATTTTCCAGTTCCAACACTTCGAGAACCTCATCGCATGTGAGTTTCATAACTGTTGCGCGAGGATCATAATTTTTGTAGACACGGTGCCCAAAACCCATAAGCCTAAATGGATCATTTTTATCCTTTGCCTTTTTTATATATTCATTAATATTTTCCTCGCTGCCGATCTCATCGAGCATGCTCAGGACAGCTTCATTAGCGCCACCATGCGCTGGGCCCCAGAGTGCGGCAACGCCTGCTGCAATGCAAGCAAACGGATTTGCTCCAGAGGAGCCAGCTAATCTTACTGTCGATGTTGACGCATTCTGCTCATGGTCAGCGTGTAGTAAAAATATTTTGTCCATCGCCTGAGCTAATGCAGGATGGCATTCATATTTTTCACAGGGTGTGCCAAACATCATGTGCAGAAAGTTTTCGGAATAGCCAAGCTTGTTGTCAGGGTATATATATGGTTGTCCAATAAAGTGCTTGTAGCACATTGCAGCAATTGTTGGCATTTTTGCTATTAATCTATGCGCTGAGATTTTTCGATGTTCTTGGTTTGTAATATCCAGTGAGTCATGATAAATCGATGACATCGCACCAACTACTCCGCATACCATAGACATTGGATGTGCGTCCCACCTGAATCCACTAATAAACTGTTCAAGCGACCTATTCACCATCGTATGATATTTTATGTCGTGTTCAAAGCTCGACTTTTGATCGGCTGTTGGTAATGATCCCTCTAACAGAAGATAACATAATTCGATGTAATCAGATTTCTCGGCAAGCTCTTCAATCGGATATCCTCGATGTAAAAGCACTCCTTTATTACCATCAATGTAAGTTATTTCAGATCGGCAAGATGCAGTTGCTGTGAAGCTGGGATCATATGTAAAGTAGCCATGATTCCCAAGTGTCCCAACGTCAATTACATCTTGGCCCAAAGTTCCTTTGTGGATTGGGAGCTCTATTGGATGTTCACCATCAATTAAAATTGTGGCTTTTCTATCAGACATATTTTTCCTCGAAACCCTAAGTAAAATCTGAGATAAATACTTTGCAGACTTGATTCAACTATAGGCGTTGTCAGCAAATTGTCAAATAAATGATCAGTTTTTCTCGTCCAAACAGTCGGAGTTTGATGAAAAGTATTAGGTTAATTGAAATTAGTTTAGCGTCTTATTATACTCGCCATAATTATTAGAGAGCCTACTGGTCGTAATTTAAGAGCTCCGGGCAGAGATTGATAGAGGGATTTTTAGTAGCTGGCTATACAATTACTGGAGAATCTTATTTTGAGGAACGAGAAGCGGCCAATCAATTTAGACATTGCCACGTTTAGGTTGCCTATCACTGCGTATGTGTCTATCTTGCACCGCGTAACAGGTGTTGCTAATATTTTTGTCTCATTAATTCTCATCTGGCTATTAAGCCAGTCTCTCTCTTCAGAGAATTCATTTGAGTTTGTAAAGCAACTGCTTGACCTTATTATCGCCAAGGTTATTATCTTTCTTGTTATTTTCAATATCATCTATCACTCGTGCGCAGGTATTCGACATCTTATTATGGATTTAGGGATTGGTGAGGATAGCTTTAACAGCGGCAGAATTAGTGCTGTCGTGATGATAGGATCAGTTTTTGTTTTATCGTCTTTCGCGTTTTGGATGGTTTTTTTATGATTGGTTCACCCAAGTCTCTATCTGATTCAGGATCGTTTCTCTGGATTGCGCAGAGAGTCAGTGGACTATTGGTCTTTTTTTATTTCCTATTTATTCTGGGCATTTTAGTATCAGTGCAGGATGTAACATATGAGTATTGGAAAAGCATTTTTAACAACAGATTGGTGCAAGTATTTTCTTTGCTCGCGATTGTGTCGCTCATAACTCATGCTTGGATAGGGATACAATGCGTTATCTCAGACTATATAACCGAAAGGTTAATTGGCCCAAAGGCAATATTGATCCGTAGGACTTTGAGTAATTTCTTTGGTTTGCTTTTGATGTTCTATTTATTTTGGAGCCTTCTGATTTTGTGGAATTTATAAATTGAAAAATTTGAGGAAAATGGAGTTTGATGCCGTCATTGTTGGTGGTGGAGGCTCTGGAATGAGAGCGGCGCTTCAGCTAGCTCAGTCTGGCTATAACACTGCTGTGATTACGAAGGTGTTTCCCACGAGATCGCATACCGTGTCTGCTCAAGGGGGAATTACTTGCGCGATTGCAAGTGAGGATCCAGATGATCAGTGGCAGTGGCATATGTATGACACCGTAAAAGGCTCCGATTATATAGGTGATCAAGAAGCTATAGAGTATATGTGTCAAACGGGTCCCCAAGCAGTGTTTGAAGTCGAGCATATGGGTTTGCCGTTTTCTAGAAATGACTCGGGTCGGATATATCAGCGGCCTTTCGGTGGACAGTCGAAGGACTTTGGAAAAGGTGGTCAAGCCGCGAGAACATGTGCCGCGGCTGATCGGACAGGACACGCCCTCTTGCATACTCTCTATCAGGGTAATTTGCGAAATAAAACAGTATTTCTTACCGAGTGGTTTGCTGTTGATATAGTTAAAAATGCTGATTCTTCGGTTGTTGGCGTAATCGCGATTAACATTGAGTCTGGCGAGACTGTGTTTGTTTCATCGAAAGCAACTGTTTTTGCGACGGGCGGCGCGGGAAGAATTTATGCTTCGACGACAAATGCACACATATGCACAGGAGACGGTATTGGAATGTCATTGAGAGCGGGATATCCGGTCCAGGATATTGAGATGTGGCAGTTCCATCCAACAGGTATTCATGGTGCGGGTACTCTTGTGACGGAAGGTTGCAGAGGGGAAGGCGGATATCTTGTGAATAAAGATGGAGAGCGTTTCATGGAGAGATATGCTCCTAATGCAAAAGATTTGGCCGGTAGAGATGTTGTTGCTAGATCAATGGTACTTGAAATCCTTGAAGGTAGGGGATGCGGGAAGGAAAAAGATCATGTCTATCTCAAACTTGATCATCTAGGAGAAGAGACCTTAAACGCAAAATTACCAGGTATCCTTGAATTGTCTCGGACCTTTGCTCATGCGGACCCGGTGAAAGAGCCAATTCCAGTTGTTCCAACTTGCCATTATATGATGGGCGGAATTCCAACCAATGTTGATGGTCAAGCCCTTACAATCGATTCGCAGGGTAATGATGAAGTGATAGACGGATTTTATGCATGTGGCGAGGCTGCCTGTGTTTCAGTTCATGGGGCGAATAGGCTTGGCGGAAACTCGCTTTTGGATCTAATAGTTTTTGGTAGAGCTTCAGGATTGTTTATTGAGAATCAACTTAAAGAAGGAATTTCTCATAGTGACGCTGGTTCTGATGATATTGATTTTGCAATGGAGAGATTGAATAAAATTAATAATTCAAAGTCGGGAGAAAAAGCACCTGTGCTCAGAGCTGAGCTGCAAACGATAATGCAAAATTATTTTGGCGTTTTCAGACGCGGCGATTATATGAAAAAAGGGGTTGAGAAGCTTGATGAATTAAGGGGGCGGGTTGAGAACGTTTATCTGGAGGATAAATCAAATGCTTTTAATACAGCGAGAATTGAGGCATTAGAACTTCAGAATTTGTTTGAGACTGCATATGCGACAGCAATTGCTGCGGAAGGAAGGACAGAATCGCGTGGAGCTCATGCCAGAGAAGACTTTCAGGAAAGAGATGATGAAAACTGGCTGTGTCATTCTATTTATATGCCTGGTCAAAGAGAGATTGGGAAAAGACCGGTAAATATGACACTCAAAACAATGGAACCATTTGAACCAAAAGTTAGAACGTACTGAGCCAGGTAAAATTTATGCTTACAGTTAGTGTATACAGGTATAACCCAGAGGCCGATGAAGCGCCATATATGCAAGACTTCCCTTTCGACAGCGAGGGAAAGGATCTAATGGTTTTAGATGTCTTAGAAAAATTGAAAGTTATAGATCCGAGTCTTGTCTTTAGAAGGTCATGTAGAGAAGGTGTCTGCGGGTCTGATGGTGTAAATATATCAGGAAAAAATGGACTTGCCTGTATAACACCTTTGTCGGAGGCAGTCAGAGATGACAAGCTAGTAATAAGACCTCTGCCAGGGTTGCCTGTGGTTCGTGATTTGGTTATAGATATGTCGCAGTTTTATGCGCAGTATGAAAAAATAAAACCATACATGATGAATGAATCTGCGCCTCCTGAGAAAGAGCGATTACAATCTCAAGAGGATAGAGCAAAGTTAGATGGGTTGTATGAGTGCATTTTATGCGCATGTTGCTCGACCGCTTGCCCATCGTTTTGGTGGAATCCAGATAAATTTATTGGTCCCTCTGGGCTTCTTCAGGCATACCGTTTTTTGGCAGATACCAGAGATACGGCTACTGAAGAGAGACTAACAGACTTGCAAGATCCATTTAGTGTATTTAGGTGTCACGGCATAATGAACTGTGTACAGGTTTGCCCAAAAGGATTGAATCCGACTAAAGCGATTGGACATATCAGAACTATGTTAGTTAAGAATGCCTTATAGAGCTTAGCTAACATTAATTATTCAAATAAAAGACTTTTTATCACAAATATATGTAGCGCTGAGTTCCTCAGCGTTTTAAAATAACCCCCTTAATTGACCAAACAAGGATGTTGCCAAAATGCCTGAGGGCCTTATGGAACAATTCGTCAGTTCTTCTCATTTTTCGGGTGCTAATGCGGTTTATGTTGAAGGTTTATATGAGACATACCTTCACAGCCCAAATTCCGTGCCTGATGAATGGAGAAAATTCTTTGATTCTCTTCCAAGGGTCAACGGATCAGTAAAACCTGACGTATCCCACGATACTGTGGTGCAGCATTTTGAGCTCTTAGGTAAGAAAAAGTCACGTCCAACACCGGCGCCAGGTTCGGGTGGAATCCACTTGGAGCACGAGCGCAAACAAGTAAAAGTTGTGCAACTTATTAGTTCTTATCGATTTCGCGGGCACCAGCGCGCAAAGCTCGATCCTCTTAACTTAATGGTTCGTGAAAATGTTCCAGATTTAAACCTACAATTCCATGGTTTGACTAACGCAGATCTTGAGACAACTTTTCAATCAGGTCCGCTCTATCTAGGAAAACAGGAGGCGACACTTCGCGAAATCGTCGAAACACTTGAGGACACATATTGTGGGAAACTTGGTCCAGAGTTCATGCATATTACGTCATTTGCTGAAAAGCAGTGGTTGGCTCAACGATTTGAGAGTGTGCGGTCAACCCCAACATATGGTGATGATGACCGGTTAGATGTCCTGATGAGATTAACGGCGGCCGAGGGTTTGGAAAAGCACTTGGATTCCAAATACCCCGGTACCAAACGGTTTGGATTAGAGGGTGGTGAAAGCTTAATCCCTCTACTTGATTGCTTGATACACAGATCTGGTGAGTATGGAGTTAAAGAGATTGTTATGGCTATGGCCCATCGCGGTAGATTGAACGTTCTTGTGAATATTTTAGGGAAAAATCCTGCTGAGATGTTTGAAGAGTTTGAAGGCAAACGACTGGTTAATACTTCGGGTGATGTAAAATATCATCAAGGCTTTTCTTCAAATGTGATGACCCCAGGCGGAGAAATACATTTAGCTCTTGGATTTAATCCCTCCCATCTCGAAATATCATGCCCCGTGATGATAGGCTCTGGAAGAGCCAGACAAGATCGAAGAAATGATGCATCAGGACAAAAAGTTTTACCTATACTAATTCATGGCGACGCAGCATTCTCTGGCCAAGGGGTTGTCATGGAAACGTTTCAATTATCTCAGACAAGGGCTTATCAGACTGGGGGTACTATTCATATTGTTATAAACAATCAAATAGGCTTTACGACAAGTCGGCGAGATGATGCGAGATCAACTGAATATTGTACTGATGTCGCAAAACTGGTTGGTGCTCCAATTTTGCATGTGAATGGTGATGATCCTGATGCGGTAATGTTTGCAGCGATGTTGGCTACTGATTATAGATATGAATTTGGGAAAGATGTTGTTATTGATCTAGTCTGCTACAGGCGCAGGGGACACAATGAAACAGATGAGCCCTCTGCAACTCAGCCTGAAATGTACAGTGCGATAAGGAGCCATGAGACAACGAGAGCGATATATGCAAGAAAATTAATTGATGAAGGCGTAATCAATCAAAGTAAAGCGAACTCTATGGCTGAAGAGTATCGATCATCTCTGGATAGTGGTGAATTTGTTGTACCCAACTTAGTCCGCGAGCCAGACACTGGTTTATTTGTGGATTGGAATCCTTATCTTGGGCATGATTGGCGAACGTCAGCAGATACTGGTATAGCGTTAAAAGTTCTTCAGAAAGTTGCAAGCCAAATAACTAGTATTCCTGATGGAATATCTGTTCAAAGGCAGGTAGCAAAGATTTATGATGACCGAAGAAAAATGGCTGGGGGTGCATTGCCTTTGAATTGGGGTATGTCTGAATTGCTTGCTTATGGCACCTTAATCCAACAAGGTTTCCCTATACGATTTACAGGACAAGATTCAAGAAGAGGAACATTCTCACACCGTCATGCTGTTATCTTTGATCAAAAAAGTGATGATGCCTATTTGCCGCTAGCAAATTTATATGAGGATCAACCAAGATTTGATATCTATGATTCTATCCTTTCTGAAGAGGCTGTATTAGCGTTCGAGTATGGCTATGCGACAACATCACCCAAAGGACTTATTATTTGGGAGGCGCAGTTTGGAGACTTTGTGAATGGTGCACAGGTAGTTATTGATCAGTTTATTGCGAGTGGTGAACATAAATGGGCAAGATTGTCGGGTTTAGTTATGATGTTGCCTCATGGATTTGAGGGACAAGGCCCCGAACATTCTTCGGCGCGCTTAGAGCGTTTCCTTCAGTTATGTGCTGAAAATAATATGCAAGTCTGCATACCAACAACGCCTTCTCAAATTTTTCATCTGTTGCGTCGACAAGCCATTAGACCAATGAGAAGGCCTCTAGTAATCATGAGTCCAAAATGGATTTTACGCCACAAGCTAGCTACCTCATCACTTGAAGAGCTTGCTGATGGCCGATTTGACTGTGTTATTGACGACTCCAGTGTTGTTGTGAAAAAAGTTAAAAAAGTAATTTTATGCTCAGGCAAAGTTTTTTATCATTTGCTCGAAGAGAGAGATTCAAAAAACATATCTAATGTTGCAATAATAAGAATCGAACAGCTATATCCTTTCCCTGATAAAGAAATTGACGAAATTCTTACGAAATATAAAGGTATTAATGAAATTGTTTGGTGCCAAGAGGAGCCTCGTAATCAAGGCGCTTGGTATAATTCCCAACATTTTTTGCGTGCCGCAGCGGTTAGATTATCTGAAGATTTGAGTTTAGAGTATGTAGGTAGACCTAGTTCAGCTGCACCAGCAAGCGGATATATGTCCGTTCATCTGGAAGAGCAAAAGAAATTTATTGAAGAGGCACTCGACGTAAAATTGAATAGGCAAAAAAAATGACAACTGAAATAAAGGCGCCAACATATCCAGAATCTGTTCAAGAAGGGACACTTGTGACGTGGCATAAGAAAGTAGGGGAGCATATAGATAGAGACGAGCTTTTAGCTGATATAGAGACAGACAAAGTAGTGCTTGAAGTTCCATCTCCTGAATCTGGTGTCTTAAAAGAAATTCTGAAGTCAGAGGGCGATATTGTGCTTAGCTCAGAGGTAATTGCTCGTCTGGATCAGCAAGCAGATCGTGTTGAACCGAAGATTGAAGTAGTCGCCGATAATAAGTTAGCTGCAGATTTCCAAGAAAAAGAGTTAATTATTAATCCAGCAGCACGAAAACTCGCAGCAGAGAAAGAAATAGATCTTTCTCTTGTAACTGGTACCGGAAGAGATGGCAGAATTACAAAGGAGGATGTAGTCAAGTTTTCACTGTCAATAAACAAATCTGTTGAACACGTTGAGATAAGTCAATCTGCTAAAGAACCTCAGTTGCAAGGTGAACGTCAAGATAGAAGAGTTCCAATGACACGAATGAGGGCACGAATTGCGGAGAGGCTGCTCGCAGTTAAACAAGAAACTGCTATGCTCACGACATTTAATGAAGTAGATATGTCGGCGTTAATGAATTTACGCAAGGAGTTTCAAGAGGAATTTACTAAAGCGCATAACGGTACAAAGCTTGGATTTATGGGATTATTTGTTAAGGCCTCGGTTGAGGCATTAAAACGCTTTCCGATCGTAAATGCATCAATAGATGGAACTGATATTGTATATCATGGATATCAGGATATAGGTGTAGCCGTGTCCACCGAAAGAGGTTTAGTAGTGCCGATCTTGAGGAATGCAGAGAATCTCAGTATTGCTGAGATAGAGATGAATATTTCAAGTTTAGCAATGAAAGCTCGAGACAGTAAATTATCAATTGAAGAGATGTCTGGAGGTACTTTCACAATAACTAATGGAGGCATTTACGGTTCACTTTTGTCTACACCTATTCTAAACCCTCCTCAATCAGCTATTTTAGGTATGCATGCAATTCAAGAGCGGCCAATATCGGTTGCAGGAGAGGTATGTGTGAGGCCAATGATGAATCTAGCTCTGTCCTATGATCATAGGCTGGTAGATGGCAAAGACGCTGTAAAATTTTTGGTTTGCATAAAACAACTAATTGAAAATCCTTCTAAGATATTGCTTGAGATTTAATTTATAAATTATTGTATTTAAAGAGTAAAAAATGAAAAATTATGATGTTGTGGTCATTGGAAGTGGTCCTGCCGGTTATGTTTCTGCGATAAGAGCAGCCCAGTTAGGTTTGAAGACTTTATGTATCGAAAAGTGGGTAAATGAAGATGGGAAACACGTTAATGGAGGTACCTGTCTTAATGTTGGGTGTATTCCTTCGAAGGCGCTTTTAGATAGCTCACATAAATATTGGGAAACTACAAATGACTTGAAAATACATGGTATTAGTATTAAGGATGTGGACATCAATGTCCCTAAAATGCACGAACGGAAAAATAAAGTAGTTTCTCAATTAACTAGTGGAGTTGCGGGTTTATTTAAGACCAATGGAGTTGAAACTGCATTTGGGCATGGAAAGCTTCACTCGGGAAAAAAGGTTTCTATAACGGATGAAAATGGAGAAACTTCAGAGGTAACCGCTGACAATGTAATATTAGCCTCGGGCTCAAAGCCCATCGAGATTCCCGTTGCTAAGGTTGATAATGAATTAATTCTTGACTCAACTGGTGCGCTAAATATTGCTTCGGTGCCAGGGCGTTTAGGCATTATTGGAGCAGGCGTTATCGGGTTAGAGCTGGGATCAGTATGGAGTCGACTGGGATCCCAAGTTGTTTTGCTGGAGGCATTAGATGATTTTCTAGCAATAATGGATAAACAAATTGCTAAAGAATCAAAAAAGATATTTGTAAAACAAGGATTAGATATTAGATTGGGTGCAAGGGTCATAGGAACTGAAGTGGCAGATGATCAAGTTGTTGTTACATATCGAAATGGTGAGGATATACAGAAAGAAACTTTTGATAAATTGATAGTTTGTGTTGGTCGAAGACCCCACACTGAAAACTTGCTCGCTCCGGAGAGTGGAGTTGAGGTTGATGAACGTGGATCCGTTTTTGTGAATGAATATTGTGCAACAAATGTGCCGGGTGTTTATGCGGTTGGAGATCTCGTGCGGGGTCCGATGCTAGCACATAAGGGATCTGAAGAAGGTGTGATGGTAGCGGAGAGAATAGCAGGGCATAAAGCTCAATTAAATTACGATATTGTTCCTAATGTTATCTACACTCATCCAGAGGTTGCATCGGTAGGAAAAACTGAAGAGCAGGTAAAAGCCTCAGGTGATCCATACAACGTTGGTACTTTCCCGTTTTTGGCGAGTGGAAGAGCACTTGCTGCAAATGATAGTGATGGTCTCGTGAAAATAATTGCTCATGCTGAGACTGATCGAATCTTAGGTTGTCATATTGTCGGACCAAGTGCTGCAGATTTGACACAACAGGTCGCAATTGCAATGGAATTCGGTTCGAGTGCAGAAGACCTGGGAATGACAGTATTTGGGCATCCAACCCTCTCAGAAGCAGTGCATGAGGCAGCATTATCGGTTAATGGCGCAGCTATTCACATGCCGAATAGAAAGAAACAAAAATAGAGTCTTTTGGCTAGCTCTTTAACATTTCACAAATTTAAATTTTAAAACGGTAACCAAGGAATTTTGATGAATCTACATGAATATCAAGGAAAACAGCTATTTCGTGACTACGGGCTTCCTGTATCTCAGGGATTTGCGGTAAAAAGTGCTAAAGACGCTGAGGAGGCTGCGAGAGAGATTGGCGGAAGTAAGTGGGTGGTAAAAGCACAAGTTCACGCCGGTGGAAGAGGAAAAGCAGGAGGTGTAAAGCTCGTTGAATCTTTAGAGGAGATTAAGGATTTTTCAAATTATTGGCTGGGAAAAAATCTCGTTACTTACCAAACAGATGAGCACGGACAGCCAGTTAGTAGCATTCTAGTTGAGGAGTGCACAGATATTCAGGATGAGCTGTATCTTGGAGCAGTAATAGATCGAACAGCAAAGAAGATTGTGTTCATGGCCTCTACTGAGGGTGGCGTCGAAATTGAGAAGGTAGCTGAAGAGACTCCTGATAAAATTTTGAAAGTAGCTATTGATCCTCTCACAGGAGCTCAACCATATCAGGGAAGAGAAATTGCATTTCAGCTAGGGCTAAAGGGAAATCAAATAAAGCAATTTGTGCAGATTTTTATAGGTCTAGCTAAATTATTCAAGGATAAAGATATAGAATTAATTGAAATTAATCCCTTAGTAATAAATAGTGATCAAAACCTGCATTGCTTAGATGCAAAAGTAGTGGTTGATAGTAATGCTATTTACAGACAGCCCGAACTGGCCGAGATGCGCGATGAATCTCAGGAGGACCCCAGAGAGGCGCATGCAGCATCTTGGGATTTAAATTATGTCGCTCTTGATGGAAATATCGGATGTATGGTCAATGGTGCGGGCTTGGCAATGGGAACAATGGATATGGTAAATCTGCATGGAGGATCACCTGCAAATTTTCTTGATGTTGGTGGTGGTGCTACCAAAGAAAGAGTTGTAGAAGCATTTAAGATTATTTTGTCGGATCAAAATGTTAAAGCTGTTTTTATAAATATTTTCGGTGGAATTGTTAGATGTGATTTGATAGCGGATGGTGTTATTGGTGCTGTGGAGGAAGTGGGGGTTAATGTCCCTGTTGTGGTTCGATTGGAGGGAAACAACGCAAAATTAGGATTAAAAAAATTATCAGACTCAGGGTTAGATATACTTGCAGCGCAGAGCCTTTCTGATGCTGCAATTAAGGTGGTAAGTGCAGCAGGAGTAACAAAATAATGTCTATTTTAATTGATCAAAATACCAAGGTTATATGTCAGGGATTTACAGGTGGTCAGGGAACCTTTCATTCAGAGCAAGCATTGGAATATGGAACAAAACTTGTGGGTGGCGTAACTCCAGGTAAAGGAGGATCAGAGCATCTTGGACTGCCCGTGTTCAATACTGTAAGCCAGGCAGTTGAGGTCACTGGGGCAAATGCCACGGTTATCTATGTTCCTGCACCATTTTGTAAAGACTCGATACTTGAAGCAGCCTATGCAGATTTAGATCTTATAGTTTGTATTACTGAGGGTATACCAACTCAGGATATGCTTGATTGCAAAGAGGTATGTGATAATTTAGGGGTCAGACTAGTTGGCCCGAACTGTCCAGGGGTAATAACTCCGGGTCAATGTAAAATAGGCATTATGCCGGGGCATATTCATATGTCAGGAAAGGTTGGGATCGTTTCAAGATCAGGAACCTTAACTTATGAAGCTGTAAAACAAACCACTGACTATGGATTTGGACAGTCTACTTGCGTTGGAATTGGGGGAGATCCAATCCCTGGATCGAGCTTTATTGATATTTTAGAGCTATTTGAAAAAGACTCATCTACCGAAGCAATCGTAATGATTGGTGAAATTGGAGGTACAGCGGAGGAAGAGGCCGCTGCCTACATAAAAAATAATGTAACTAAACCAGTTGTATCTTATATTGCTGGGGTCACGGCGCCTGCGGGGAAGAGGATGGGCCATGCCGGGGCGATTGTCTCTGGAGGAAAGGGAACCGCTGACGAAAAATTTGCGGCTTTAGAAGATGCCGGAGTAAAGACAGTAAGAAGTTTAGCAGATATTGGAGAGGGCATTAAAGAGATCACTGACTGGTGATCTATGTTATTCCTTTTGAGAAGACTAACTCTTGATCATTGTGGAAGGGTTGGTTGAATAGCTTTTTTTCCCTTCGGTAATCTTGTGAATTTATCCATGGTTGGGTATCAGATTGTTTTGGAAAGTCTTTCATGGCTCTTTCCATATATCCAGATGAAAAGTCACCTATCCAGCTACGTGCACTCATTAAGTGATCGTCTGTTGTTTTGGGCACGACTGAGGTGCTTTCTGTATCGTCCATATGATTGAGAAGATTACATACCCACTGAGATATTAGATCAGCTCGCAGTGTCCATGATGCATTAATATATCCGAATATAGACACAAAATTTGGTACGCTTGACAACATAACACCTTTGTAAGTCCACAATTTACTAAAATCGACATCTTCATTGTCTACTTTTACTCTCGCGCCACCCATGAGCTGTAAATTTAGTCCTGTTGCAGTGATGATGATATCAGCATCAAGACGATTTTTTGATTCTAGTTGAATTCCTTTTGCATCAAAACTTTTTATTTTGTCGGTAACTACATTAGCAGTTTTATTTTTTACAACATTGAAAAAGTTGCTATCTGGAATTAGGCATAGTCTCTGATCCCAAGGCGCATATGATGGTGTAAAATGCTTCTCGATATCAACTTCATTCCCCAATTCTTTTATCACGCCATCTAATAGTTTCTTTTTTACTTTATTGGGATGCCTTCTTGATTTTTTATAGATATATTCTTGAAAGAGTATATTTCTAGTACGCGTGATTGAGTATGCAAGTTTTTTGGGGAATAGTGATTTCATCAAATTAGCAAACCAATCCTCAGATGGCCTTGAAATCATGTATGTAGGTGATCGTTGCAGCATAGTTACTTTCTTAGCTTTCGTTGCCAGCTCTGGAACGAGAGTAACAGCAGTTGCACCTGAGCCAATAACGATTATGTTTTTGTTCTCATAAATTACATCTTTTGGCCATAATTGGGGATGTATTACTTCTCCTTCAAATTTATCAATATCAGGAAATTCAGGAGAGTGAGGATTGCTATAGCTATAATAACCAGCGCACATATACAAGAAATTACAATCGATACGCTTTTGTTTCTCAGTTATCGAGTCTTGAATTATAAGTTGCCAATTCTGATTGTTTGAATTCCAAGTTGCTTCAACAAGTGTTTTGTTGAAATTAATTTTATCTAAGATATTATTTTCATTCGCAGTTTCAACGATATAATTAAGTATTGACGGACCATCAGCAATCGCCTTTGCACCCTCCCATGGTTTGAACTTATAACCGAGCGTATACATATCGCTATCAGATCTCACTCCAGGATATTTAAATAAGTCCCAAGTCCCTCCAATGCTAGATCTTGCTTCAATTATTGAAAAGGTCTTTGATGGACAATTTCTTTTAAGGTAGCAAGCAGCGCCAATCCCAGAAAGGCCAGCACCGATTATCACAACATCTTTGTATTCTGTATCATCTGACATTGATTACTTCACGGGTTTTTTGTTTCGAAGGATAGTAATTGGGAGTAAAAAGAACGGAAATAGTTTCTCATAATGCATCGGCAGTAACCTTTGAGAGAGGTCCATTAATTTAGCATCTAATCCAACAAAAATACGTTTTTTGTTTTTTAGGACACCAGCTAAAATAATTTGAGCAGCACGACTCGGATGCATACCAAACTTTTTAAAATAATCGGACATTTCATTTTGAGTGGTTCCGATTGATAAAAACTTTCCCATTATTTTTTGTAGTGGATCTATACTTTTTGGTTTCGCACTCATCCTTGCATTCGCAGCAATGTTTGTTCCGATATGGCCGGGGTGTACGCAATGAACAGAGATATTTGTATTTGCTAGCTCTTTAGACAGTGACTCACTGAAACCTCTTACGCCAAATTTCGTAACATGATATGCAGATTGATTGGGTATAGCAATCATGCCAAAAATAGATGATAAATTAATTATCTTTGCTTGATTCTTCCCTTTTAACACGGGTAAAAAGGCTCGAGTTAAATTTATGATTCCATGTAAATTCGTATTTATGACCCAATCCCAATCTGTTTCTGACGTATCTTCAAAACTGTCATTAACTGTGACGCCGGCATTATTAAATAATATATCTACTTCACCATGCTCTCTTAGAACATCTTGAGGAAGAAGGTTTGTAGATCTTTTACACGAGACATCGATTATGTGCATTGATGTTTTGGTTTTATATTTCTGTAAAATATTTTTTGTTTCAACTAAAGTTTGTTCGTTAATATCGCAAATGGCAACGGAGGCTCCGGCCTCTTTCAAAAGAATGGCAAGATGTCTCCCAATTCCTGAACCAGCGCCTGTAATGACCGCAACTTTATCTTTAAAACTTTTCATTTAATATTTTCAAACCCAATTTAATGATAATGATAAGTGATTTATGCCGAGTTAAATAGTAGAGATAGGGCTATTATTTGAAGTTGCGAGCTTTGATATTTAGTTCTTGTATTCTGTCATTAAGATTTATAAGTTCAGTTGCAACTATATGGATAACAATTCCTTCTTTCTCAATAAATCCCTTTACCATCAAAAATTGAGATCTTAAAAGAGCCTCTCGAAATTTTTCTTGGATATTTTTCCAAATTACGATGTTGCTATTGCCGGTCTCATCTTCTAATGTTAGAAATATAACTCCAGAGGCGGTCCCTGGTCTCTGCCTGCCAGTTACAATTCCTGCAATCAATATCTCTTGTTTCTGATTTAAATATTCAAGATCACTGTTTCTTTTACACATTTTAAATGCGTTAGATTCTTTGCGGATTAAACTCATGGGATGTTCCCCTAAAGTCAGACCAGTAATATTATAATCTTCCCACATTTTATGAAATTCACTTTGATATGGGAAATTCACATTATTATTGTTTCTCAATAGTAATTGATTTTTTTGTAAACCAAGTGAATACCATTGGGCATCGCGACGATTTTTGCTTATTGAATTAAATGCTCCAGCTGAACTTAATAAACTCAAATTAGTTTTTGATAAGTCAGTTTTTTTATAAAAATCATCGATATCTTTAAAAGGTCTACTAGAAGTTGTTATTTTAGATGAGTCTTTATTTGAGAAACCTTTTATGATGCAAAATCCTAGTCTTATTGAGATATCATGTTTTTTTTTTGAATTATGACTTATTGAATTTTCTAATGAATGCTCCCATGAGCTGTGATTGATATCAATAGATTTAATTTTGATATCATGTCTTTTTGCATCTTGGATGAGTTGGGATACTGAATAAAATCCCATTGGTTGACTATTCATAATAGAGCAGTAAAAGGCAGCTGGATAATGGCATTTCAACCATGCCGATGCATATGCTAATAACGCAAAACTTGCGGAGTGTGATTCAGGAAATCCGTACACTCCAAAACCTTGTATTTGTTTAAATAGATTCCTTGCAAATTCTAGATCATATCCATTTTTCAGCATACCTCGAGTTAATTTTTCTTCGAACATCGCTAATTGATTTTTACTATTATATTTATTGCTCCAACTTGCCATCGCTCTTCTTAATTGATCTGCTTCTCCACCAGAAAATCCAGCTGCTACCATTGCCAATCGAATAACCTGTTCCTGGAAAACGGGTATACCTAATGTGCATTCCAATACATCTTTTATTTCATTGCTTGGATATGAAACAGATTCAAGTCCTTGCCGTCTTTTTAAGTAGGGGTGGACCATGCCGCCTTGTATCGGGCCTGGTCGGACAATAGCAATTTCAATGACAAGATCATAAAATGAACGAGGTTTTAATCTTGGTAACATTGTCATCTGAGCTCTTGATTCAACTTGAAAAACCCCTACGCTGTCTGCTGAACAAAGCATGTCATATGTAGACTTATCATTTTTAGGGATTTTTTGTATAGATAAATTTTTAGAATAATTATTATTTATTAAATCAAGACAACGATGAATTGCTGTAAGCATCCCAAGAGCAAGGATATCTATTTTTAGCAATCCTAGAGATTCAATGTCTTCTTTGTCCCATTGGATGACTGTTCGATCTGGCATACTTGCGTTTTCAACAGGCACCAGTTCACTCGTTGGGCCACGCGTTATTATAAAACCACCAACATGCTGTGAGAGATGTCTTGGAAAACCTAGGATTTGTTTTATTAAATCATAAAAATATTCAATATTTTTTGAGTTTTTTATAGATAAATTGTCGTATTGATTGTATTCAACAAACTTTTTTTCTAAATCACTTTTCCTGTCCCACCAGGCTAATGATTTACTTATACTTTCTATAAAATTTAAATTAAAACCAAATGCTTTTCCAACGTCTTTTATAGCGCTTCTTGGTTTATAAGTGATTACTGTCGCGGCTATAGCAGCTCTTTCTCGAGTATAACGTTTATAAATATATTGTATGACTTCTTCTCGTCTTTCGTGTTCGAAGTCTATATCTATATCAGGAGGCTCATTACGTTCTTTTGATATAAATCTTTCAAATAAAAGGGAAATATGCTCAGGAGATACTTCTGTGATGAAGAGACAATAACAAACTACAGAGTTAGCTGCAGAACCGCGGCCTTGACAAAAAATATTATTTTGATGCGCAAAAGATACTATGTCATAAACAGTTAAAAAATAGCTTTCATAATTGAGTTCATTAATAACATTTAGCTCATAGTTTATTTGATTAATAATTTTTTTTGAGACTCCTGAGGGCCATCGTTTTCTTGCCCCATTATTGACTAAAAAGTGTAAATATTCTGTGGATGTTAAATTTTTAGGTATAACCTCTAATGGATACTCATAATGTAGTTCATTTAATGAAAATCTACATAAACGAGATATTTTTGTTGTTTCATTTATTAATTCTGGAGGATATATTTCTTTTAAGTAGTTAATTTTTCTTAAGTATCTTTCACAGTTAGGATAACGAAATTTACCTAATTCCATCAAAGAGCATCCTTCACGTATAGCCGTTAATGTATCCTGGAGGAGTTGACGATTTTTTCTATGCATATGGATATCTCCACATGCAACTATTTGAATTTTCCAAGGAATTGATAAATTTTGAAGATAAGATAGACGACAGGTTTCACTGCCGCTTAGTATATTATGGAAGGCAATCCATAATCGTTGATCAAACCACTCGTGAAGATGAGATGCAATTAATGTATCTTTTGTTAAGTTGCCGCATGGTATCCAAAGAATTAGTAAACCATCATTATTAAATCTTAGATCTGACCATCTTATTTGGTATTTTCCTTTTTTACTTCTCCTTCTAGCAAGGGTAATCAATGACGATAATTTGCTATAAGAGTCCCGATTGGTAACTAAAATTATTATTTTATGTGATTCAATCTTGAACTCACTTCCAATAATTAATTGTAAGTTCTTTTTTGATGCCGCTACATGAGCTTTTACGATACCAGATAATGAGCATTCATCAGTAATAGCAAGTGCTTTATAACCAAGTTTGGATGCAGTATTAACTAGTTCATAAGGATGAGAGGCCCCACGAAGAAACGTAAAATTAGTAATGCAGTGAAGTTCTGAGTATTGCATAAGCTCAATAATATACTGTATATATAAACAGTACTTTATTGATGGTTTGATAGTCAACTATAATCTAAACTTTAGTGATAATTTTTAAACAAAAGGTTTAAATTTTGAAAAAACTATTAATTCTTTTGATATTAAGCGTATCTCAGTCTGGGTGTCTTGCTGTCGCAATCATCGAGGGTGCAACGGATGTGGTCGCAGCAGTAGCTACTGCTCCTATAAAAGTAGGTTCAGCAGTTGTCGATGCCGCCAAGGGCGATGAAGACAAAGATGAGAAAAATAGAGACTAGTCTTTATAAACCACGATTTCAAAACCTGGTGGACTAGTAAAAAGTTTTATAGCGCAGATTTTAATGCCTGTTCTATATCCTCTATTATGTCTGATATATGCTCAATACCGATGGATAGTCTGACTAAGTCAGACGATACACCTGCTGTTTTTAATTCATCTTCGTTTAATTGTCTATGAGTGGTACTTGCAGGATGACATGCTAATGACTTAGCGTCGCCGATATTGACTAGCCTCTTTATCATATCAAGTGCATCAATAAATTTAGCGCCTGCTATTTCACCACCTTTTATTCCGAAACTGATAATCGATGACGGTTTTCCATCAACCACTATCTTTGAAAGTTCGTGATATCTATCAGTTTTTAAACCTGCATAATTAACCCAAGAAACCTGATCATGGTTGTTTAGGTATTCAGCAACTTCCATTGCATTTTCTACATGTCGATCCATTCTTAAAGCGAGTGTTTCTAATCCTTGTAAAATCATAAAGGCATTGAAGGGCGATAAAGCTGCACCCATATTTCTTAAAGGAACAACTCTCGCACGCCCTATAAAGGGCGCCTCTAATGCATCAGCATAGACTACACCATGGTAAGAGGGGTCTGGTGTGTTAAACAGCGGAAATCTGGCATTATCTTTAAATGGAAACTTCCCTGAGTCTATGATTACTCCGCCTATAGTAGTTCCGTGACCACCAATATATTTCGTTAAAGAATGAATGACTATATCTGCTCCTTGATCAATAGGTTTGCAAAAATATGGAGTTGCCACCGTATTATCAACAATAACTGGAACCCCGTATTTATGGGCCATTTTCGATAGAGCGCTAATATCTACAATGTTGCCCGATGGATTTCCGATTGATTCGCAATAGATTGCTTTCGTTTTTTCGTCTATCAGTTCCTCTAGCTTTTCAATATCCTCGCCTGGTGCCATTCGAACATCAATGTTTTGTTGTGGGAGCGTATGAGCAAATAGATTATAGGTTCCACCATATAACTGACTCACACTCACGATGTTATCCCCAGAGCTGCAAAGTGTATGGATACTAGCTGTAATAGCAGCCATTCCTGAAGCAACACACAGAGCACCAGCACCATTTTCAGCCGCGGCAAGTCTTTGTTCTAGTACGTCACATGTCGGATTCATTATTCTGCTATAAATGTTTCCTGGCTCGGCAAGATTAAAAAGATCTGCTCCGTGCTTTGTATCTCTAAAACTGAATGATGTCGTTTGGTATAACGGCACTGCAACCGCATTAGTAGTTGGGTCATCGTTAAAACCAGCGTGGATTAGTTGCGTTTCAAATTTCATATCTGCCCTCAGAATTGCTTTTCTTCTATTTTAAAGCATTTTTGATAACTATTCATGATCTCTGCGGCAAAATGATAGCTTTTGGAGTTAAAAAATATTTAATTGCAAGATTTTTTATTAATAAAGCAGGTTAGATAAACTTTTAAAACATGCCTTTTAAATTTTTTATTAGTATTTAAATCTCGATGTTTGATACCTGAAAATCAGTTATTTTGATTTGATATCCAGACTGTTTGATAAGGATTTATTTGGAGATTTTGTTGTTCCTTTTGAATTTTTTTTCCTGAAATAAGATCAAAATAGTTCTGATTATTTATTAAATTAAGATCTGCCAAATATAAAGTTTGAGTCTTCTTTGAAATATTACTCACGCAAAATATATTTTGGCTTCTACATATACTTTGTCTCCAGAATCCAAAAAAAGTATTTGAAAGATGAAGAGTGAACTGAGTTGCATTCGGATGGAAAGCAAGTTGGCTTGTCCTTAATTCTATTCTGGACTTAATTTTTTCGTAAACATTACACTCCAAACTTTCATTGTCGCCAAGTTTCTGTTTCAGGAGCTCGTAGTCCCATTGATGTCTGTTAATAGAACGATTTTGACCCGTATTTTCTACTTTTTTATGATTATTCTTTGTCGCAATTAAACTATGAATATATATGCCGGGAATGCCCTCAAGACCAATCATGATCTCATGAGCGCATATAAACCTGTCTACCTGATAGCTATCAACACCCTCTATTGTTCCCTTTAGCGCATCAAATAATGAAATATTTATCTCATAATATTTCTTTCTTCCATTTTTATCATCGCGTGAAGAGGTATAACCGCCAAAATCCGTCATTGTTTGAACTAGATGATCGATTTCATGCTCAGATAACAGTCCCTCTGCAGGCCTGAGTCCAATTCCATCATGCGACGCAATAAAGTTGAAATATGCCGTTCCGAATCGAGCAGGCGGCATGCTTATCATCCAAGTTTTTAAAACTTTTGAACTTCCGGTCACTAGGGTATTTAGTAATAGAGGAGGGAGTGAGAAGTTATAAATACAATGTGCCTCATTCCCATTTCCAAAATATGAAAGATTTTCTCGGTTAGGTACATTAGTTTCCGTTATCAAGCATATCTCTGTTGATTTAGCTTCACATAATGTCCTTAGTAATCTTATGATTTCATGTGTTTGAGGCAGATTGATGCAAGATGTTCCAGGTTGCTTCCAAAGGAATGCAACCGCATCAAGCCGAAAAATTTTTATGCCATAGCTAAAATATAACATCATGATTTTGATAAATTCTTTCAAAACCTTTGGATTTTTAAAATCAAAGTCGACTTGATCGTGGCTGAATGTGCACCACACATACTTTTTGCCATCAGGAGTATCTACTTCACGAAGAAGCTCACTTTCTCTGGGACGCACCACTTGGCTGAGATTATCGGTGGGTAGCGCGGTAGCGAAAAAATCCTTACCGGGATCAATTTGTTGTTGAAAATTTTGAAACCATCGACTTCTAGCAGAGCAGTGGTTTATCACAACATCTGCCATTACTTTGTATTCCGTTGATAATGACCTCACATCTTTCCATTCTCCGAGTGCTTCATTTACAGACGAATAATCAAGAACTGAAAATCCATCGTCAGATGTATAAGGGAAAAAAGGTAGTATGTGAATAGAATTAATTGTTCCTTTGAAATAACTATCAAAGAACTTTTTGAGCGTTATTAAGGGCTTCTCTGGCTCGCTTTTTAATGTATCCGCATAAGTTATGGCAACCACATCCTTTTCGGACCATTTTTCAGAAGTTATTGAGTCTTCACACTTTTCCTCGAGCTCTAATATTTCTATTATTTCGCTAACAATGCATCCAATTTGATCTTTTGACATCCCACTGTAAATTCTCTCAAGATGCGAGAACACTTTTCCGTATAGAATGCTTTCACTCACCTTGGTGCTCTTTTTAAGGGTTTCACCACTGACTGGCTTATCTGGAATTCTCGAGAATCATTCTCTACCGCCTCAATAAGTTGGTCATATATATCAGGAATAGCACTGACAACCCTATTCCAGCTGGGCATAAACGGGCGCTCCATTGGAACGGCCGTAAAAATCTCGCCTGCCTTAATAATATTTTGAGCGAACGTTTCCACTGCTTTTTCTTCTTCATGAACATCTAATCTAAGACCATTCATAATGGCATCGTTATGGCAGTTTTCGATCACATCAAGAGCCTTTCTGAAATACGTCGCTTTGATGGATCTGAATGTTTCCTGGCTGAATATTACGCCTTGAGTGGCAAGCTTTCTGAACATTCCTTTCGCAATATCTATTGACATTTTTGACAAACCTTTTGTGTCATCGTTAGCTGATAGTGTTTGATGCTTGTGATCATAGTTATCAGCTATATCCACTTGACACAATCTATTATTGGCATAGTTTCTATACATCTCTGATAGAACTCCCACTTCAAGTCCCCAGTCGCTTGGTATTCTTATATCATTCAGAACATCCCTGCGAAATGAAAACTCTCCTGCTAGTGGGTATCTAAAACTGTCCATATAATCTAAGTAATCCATTTGACCTAGATTTGCCTTCAATGCTTGAATTAAAGGTGAGACTAAGAGTCTCGAAACTCTGCCGTTAATTTTTCCATTAGCAACTCTTGCATAATAACCCTTGCAAAATTCATAGTTGAACTGAGGATTTGCAACCGGATAGATAAGCCGAGCAAGTAACTCTTTGGTATAAGTTGTGATGTCACAGTCATGAAGGGCTACTGATTCTGCTTTTTTGGAGGCTAGCACATAGCCCATACAATACCAGACATTCCTACCTTTACCATATTCTTTAGGAGCTAAATCAAGCTTTTCAAGCTGCTTATCTATAGCTTTTAAGCGAGGTCCATCATTCCAAAGAATTCGAAAATGTTGAGGTAGTTCAGAAAAGAAATTCAATGCATGCCTATATTGATCCTCATCAGCTCTGTCTAATCCAATCACTATTTGGTTTAAATAGGGGACTGTCTTTAACTCATTCAATATTAGTGGCAATGCTTTGCCCTCTAATTCAGTAAAAAGGGCAGGCAATATAAGACCTAAAGGGCGAGTTCTCGAGAACTTAAGCAAGTCTTGATGCATTTCCAATATAGGTCTTTGCCCTAAGTTATGAAGTGTTGTAATAATCCCGTTCTGGTAAAAATCTCCCATTACTTAGTCCTCTGATTAATTAAAGTTTTGGAGCCAATCAGTGACACCTGAGACCCATCCTCTTGTCCCTATTTCTTGGCTAATACTTACTTTGGCTTTTCTATTTATCTTTAGCGGCTTTCTCTTTAGTGGCTTTATTATTAGAGCCTGATCAGCAATCTCGAGCATCGATATATCGTTGTGACTATCACCAATGGCAAGAGAGTCACAGCTATCAATGTTTGTTTGCGCACAATAAATCTCGATCAATTTTTGTACAGCCCGACCCTTCGTTGACTGGCCAGTAATATTTAAGAACCGCCCACCTTGTTGGACAAGAAGACCATGCTTTTGTAGACAGTCTATAAACATTTTCTTGCGCTTTTCTGTACTCAACCAGATCACAACTTCACTGAACTCTCTTTCACTCGCAAGTTGAGCATCCTCTAAGCATTGACCAGTTGCCTTTGCTATCGAGCCTATTCCCTCAATATCGTTAATAGCATGAAACGTCTTAAACTCGGCTAGAAATTCGTGAGCATGGCTTTGTATCGCTTCGACTAGGAAATCCCTGCTATGGCTATCGGATATAAAAAAATAATCATTTTTGATCTTCCAGTTGAGCTCGATCTGTTTGAAATATGATTTTGGTATATATATTCCGCCACCATTTTCAGTTATAAAGGGATGTTTATTATTTAACTCCTTCTTTAATTTCACGACTTCACTATATGTCTTACTCGTGACTGGTATGACTGGAATCCCTATTTTTTCTAACATTAAAAGAAGATCTTTCGCATGCCCATATGAATATGTTTCATGATCAAGCAAGCTTCCGTCGAGATCAGTTAAGATAATTCTTTGTATTCGTTTTTTACTCAAAGTTTGAAGTTCCAGCTACATTTATGCACAGTAACGGTGCGTTTTGTGTCAAATTATTTTGCTTAGTCATTCAATTTCTCTGTATGGAGGCAAATAAGGGCATTTCTCAATCCTGCAAACCCAAGTTCACTTCATTGTCAGAAACGATGCATGATATGTGCCAATCTGCATTTAAAAATGATTATTAGGGTTATATTTGCATTTGTTAGAGACTAATAATTGAAAGAACAAAGTTACTCAATATAGGATAGTTATCTTAATTTTTGCTTCTCTTATTTGTCTGCGTGAAGCTCACTCCACTCTAGCTGCAGCGTATCCAGAGAGCACAACTGCACCATCTTGATTCGTTGTTACAACTTTTAGATTAACAACACTATCGGAAACATCAATAACTGTCGCAGTAGAATTCAGTGTGTCGCCAGGCCAAACCTGACTAGTGAAGCGCACGCCATATTTGGTCAGTCTGCCATCACCAACATAGTTAGTGAGCATGCGTCCAGTCATACCCATCGTTAACATGCCGTGGGCAAAAACCGAGGGATAACCCGCAACTTCCCTAGTGAATTTTTCATCAGTATGCAGTGGATTATAATCTCCGGATGCGCCCGCATACATAACAATTTGCGTGCGCGAAAGATCTTCAATTAAACACTCTGTATAGGTGTCGCCCGCCTTTAAATTACTAGCATAAAGTGCCATTTAATCTCCTATTGATCAACCGGACGCTCAGTTCGAACACCGACACCACGCGCTGTAATTGCTAATTCACCGTTTTGATCACGGTATTCGGTGATGGTTTCATTAAAGACTAACTTACCAGAGCGCTTGCCTTCCCTTTCCCAAGTCTTACCTGGCTTCACTTCTGCTGTAAGAATATCTCCAGGACCAATGTGTCGGTGATACTCGAAATGTTGTTCAGCGTGAAGACCACCACTGGCAACTGATAACTCTTTCTTTTTGATGCTTGTCGCTTCTTTGCCTGAACCGAACCAAGCTTCACCCATCCGGGGGCGCAAGACGTAATTCGGATCGAATTGTGCCGATGACTGCACGAAAGTTGGTGGTGCGATAACGCGACTCAAATTGGTTTTTTCCGCATAATCTGCATCGTAATAAATCTGGTTATCGTCAGCGATAGAGCGGGCAAACATCATAATATGGCTGCCCTCAATAGGGAACTTGTCCGCGGCCATTCAATCCTCTCTTTTTTGTTATCTGCCTGCTGAGCATGTCCAAAGTCGCCGGTGGTTTTATGAAAATTTCAAAAACGCAACAGGTTATTCTCTCTGGAATTGCTACTTTTATAATTTATTTTGCATCAGGGATATCCTGACATCTCTGATGCAAAATACTAGTTTATCAAGCCTCTTCTTTTATCATATACCCTGCAAAACGATTGAATCCATTTGAAGGTTCACATGTCGAGACTGAGTCAAATTTGCCTTGAATCTCTAAACCCGATTCAACCCAAGCACTGTTTCCTCGATCTGCTTGCTCAGCTGTTTTGTGTATATTTTTCCACAAGTAGTCAAATGTGGCGTCTTCTCTTGTTGGAACTTCAATACTGAAATTGTAAGAGTCATCTGGATTGCTCAATTCATAATTATCAAGCCATGGATAAAAGTCTGCGTTTATGACTTCTCTCAAGTCATCAAAACCCATATTCTCATTAAAATTACAAAAACGAATATCAACGTTGTAGGGTGTTTGTTCAGGCCCTATCTGGGAAACCCAAGGATTGGCCATTTCCCTTGGTCTAAATGCATAAAAGCCGTAGACATCCTCGTAGTTTTCTCCACCAAGAGTAATAATATCTCCATATTTTTCGGCTAATTTTTCTGTTGAATTATTTGAAAGCCATTTTTCCCACGCTTGATCTCGGAGAGCTTTGCTTTTCCAAGATACAGCCCAAACGCCATCGAACCTCTCATCAGGCTCGACTGGAACATAACCAAAGCTTGTATAAGCCACATCTGTGGCATCTGCTTCAACTCTCCAATCTTGAACATATGCAGAGAATTTTTCTTGCGTGAAATTTTCACCATTACGTGCCCACAAATAGTCAATATAGCCCCAATAACTTGGATTAGCTTCTGCTACTTCACTCATGGTTGGTTCAGAATTTTCTTCGATTGCAACTTCTTGGTTTGATTGGTCTTTCTCTGACGCACAGGCGATTAGAAGTGATAAAGAACTTAAACATGCAAAATGGTACAGTTTCATAAAATACTCCTTTAGTTGATGTAAGTTGTTTAAGACTATATCAAGTTTTAGGTAGATTGCTAATGAATGATGATTATTAGCAAAGTTAGAATGAACGAAATGCTTGATTAAGAGAATAATCCATGGACGAACCAATTATCGCCAGATCTATAAATCCAATAATTAACTCCGTCTTCGTCCTGTGCAATATAGTAGTCAAATTGTTGATTATTTTCCCACCAGTTATCACATATCCTCTCTGGTCCACTTAATATTCTCATATAGCTGTTTAAGTATAATTGGCCATTTTGAAATTTAATTGGATTAGGTTTTTTTAGTAGCCAGATAGGTCTTTTGTTTTCTGTCCTTCCTTGATTAAAAAAATGTTCTTCCTTGGTGTTTTCAATAACGCCTGCTTTTCTTGGAGCATGCTCATTTTTTATTAACAATTTAAATAATGTTTTTTCTCCAATCTTTGCAATAATTTTATCTATTAATTTGTAATTATTTTGAAGTTTATTTTTAGTATCTTGAAATAACTGATTATTAGTTTTTATATTTTCAACTAATGCATCACAACAAAGAGAAACTTTTTCTATTATTTCTGGCAAATCTATATTTTCTAATTTAAGTTGACTTAGCTTTAGCATGTAACTCGAATCACTTTTACTTTTCGATAGTTTAATTTCCATTGCTATGGACTGCCCTGATGATGCTCTAAAGTGCCAAGTGACCTGAAAACATTTGCATTGTAAAGCAGTTAAATAATCATCTAGTCTTTTTAGTAAGGATTTCATTGGAAAAATTAAGCTTTTTTTGTCTGTTAATCCATGAATATATAGGATTTCTTCCTGAAAACTCCTGGGTGGTTTAAAATTAGTTAATAATTGTTTTTTTCGATATAAAAGTATCTCCAGATTAGAAATCAAATCCTTATCAAATCTTTGGCTTAGTGACGATATTGGTACATTTATCAGATCCCCGATGCTTTGAAAACCCAGTTGAGTGAAAATTCTTCTTTGTTTCAAATTACCAGTTAGTCTCCTAATAGGCACATTTTTAAATTCTTCAAGAGTATTATTTAAATTTGGTATTTTTTTTTGAAATCTATTTTTGCATAGTATCTTCGCAGTCAAAGGATTTTTGCCAAAACCATTAATTGCAAATACTCCATGCTGAGACATTTTTTCATTCAACAAGTACAGTAAATTTTCATAACTTTTGAAAAGTTTTTCACAGGAGAATATTTCTAAATAGAGTCCGTTATTTTCAATTGCTATATTTGGAGTAAATTGATAGCTAATAATAGCCAGACTATTGAGTAAATTTCTTTCTTGCAGGGGATCTTTTTGATTAACATTCAGGTGTGGGCATATTGCTAATGCAGTCGATAGAGATACAGACTTATCAATTCCATATTTATATGCTGAGTTATTGTATGCAATTATTTTTTTCCTATGTTTATTTGTATCAACTATTACTAAAGGATGACTTATAAATTTCTCTGAGGCATTTATAGTAACTGCTTCAAGTGATAATTTAGGAAATGCTATGTACATCCATATTTCTTTGGATTTGCTCTGCAAGATCATTAATTTTTAATTATATATTTCTTGGCTCGATTTTGATTTTTCTAAGATAAAATTAAAATCACAGTGTGTGGGTTGATTTCTGTTAACTAGCATTTTATTTACTTCTATTCGATCACTTATATTGATCATTGAAGGCATTATTAATTGCTGCCCAGGAGCTTTCCCTCTTAATTTTTTTAATGTTAGTAGCAGCTTTTTTGTTTGAGAAGAATCAATTATGATTCTTAAAAAGGCAGGCGATGAATCTCTAGTTGCTTTGGGAGAATTAAATAAAAATACAGGCAAAATAGTCTCACTTGCAGCTAATTGAAGTTTCCTAAGCATTTGATAATTAATATTTTGATTTCTATTCCAGAGTAATAATAATGCATTATCACGAATTGACTGTTCTGCTACCCATAACCACTCTTTAACGCTGCTTGTATTGATTATAAGTAGATTGTTCAAGGCAACTTCTGCATTAGCCAAAGCTGGAGGATAGGGTTCATAAGGCGGATTTAACCATATACACAAATGATTTCTATCAGTATATTTTTTAACAGTCTGCATAATAAGGCTTAATTCTCCTAATCCTTCTTTTTTAATTATTAATTCAGTTAATGATGAAATTGGCCAACCGCCCAATAAGAATTCATCAAGGATTAAATTTCCAGTAGATACTACTTCTTTACAACTCGAATGGTTATTGCCAATCCATGTGTCAGAGCGTGCTAACAGGTTCTCTATTAAGAATTTATGAGCCATAGTATACTGTATAAATGTACAGTATAATATATTTGAAGCTGCTTTCTGTCAAACCAATTTTAATTTAGACTAATTTGCGATTTTTTAAATTTTAGAGAATAGAAATGTCATTAAATTTTGATAATGCAAGGCTAAAAAATGAATATTTAATGCCACATCATGATGAGTGGCGAACTCAGTTAAGAAGATTTTTTGAAAAAGAAATTATTCCATATGCTGATGATTGGGATGAAACTGGTCTGATTCCTGACGATCTATGGCCCAAATCTGCAGAGGTGGGCATTCTGGGTCTTGATTATCCTGAAGAATTTGGAGGAACATCAGAAGGAATCGATATCTGGCATAAAAATATTCTTAATGAAGAGCTAGCAAGGATAGCGGTGGGAGGCATTGGTGCATCCTTAATGGTTCATAATATTGCACTACCACCAATCATAAATTTTGGCACTCAGGAAATACAAAAAATTGTTATTCCACCTGTTTTATCCGGTAAGAAACGTATTTCACTAGCAATCACTGAACCTTCTGGAGGCTCAGATGTAGCAAACTTGAGCACAACTGCAACTTTAATTGACGATCATTACGTTATTAATGGAAGTAAAACATATATAACTGGAGGAATGAATGCAGATTGGTTTACTGCTGCTGTAAGAACTGGAGGCGAGGGCGCATCTGGAATATCAACAATCTTAATACCATCAAATTTAGATGGCATTGTTAGAACTGCGCTTGACCGCAAGCAAGGTTGGTGGTGCTCAGATACTGCCACAATTTATTTTGAAAATGTTCGAGTTCCAAAAGATTACTTGATTGGAGAAGAAAACCAAGGTTTTAAAGTGATCATGGTCAATTTTAATGCTGAGAGAATGGGAATGTCGGCTGCAATGGAAGCTGCCTCGCGAGTTTGTCTGGAAGATGCCATAATTTGGGCACAGGAAAGAAAAACATTCGGGAAAAGGCTTGCCGATCATCAAGTTATTAGGCATAAATTTGCAGAAATGAAACAGCGCATAAATGCAACACAAAGCTACTTAAATAACGTATCACGAAGAATTCAATTAGGTGATGAGAATGCAGCTGACATTGCGCTGCTAAAAGTTCAGTCCAGTCAAACGATGGAGTTTTGTGCTCGTGAGGCAATGCAGATACTTGGTGGTGTCGGGTATATACGAGGTAATAGAGTAGAGCGTATTTATAGAGAGGTACGAGTTAACGCAATCGGCGGTGGCTCGGAAGAGATTATGAGAGATCTTGCAGCCCGGCAGTACGGAGTTTGAATTTTTTACCTTATAGTTTGGATGCCTCTGCATTACCAGAAGCATCCAAATAAATATATTATGAGAGCATTGGACCAAGCTTCATGGCTATTCCCATGTCACCTTGAATTTTAAGTTTTCCCGTCATAAAAGCTGACGTGCCATCAAGATTCCCAGCTGCCATTTCCATGAAATTTTCCATACTTATTACCATGGTACATTGAGCATCATTGTCATCATTTGAGACAACATTAGGCGATTGAGTCGCATCCAGGAATAATATGCCATCGTCACCAAAATCAAATTTGACTGTTGCACCCAATCCACAGTCCTCCCCGATTTTCTCTTTTAAACCAGTCGTTGCCATTTCTAGAGACATTTTTTAACTCCTTTTTAATTAATCTAAGTTCATACTCCTATACTTTAAGAATCTAAGCGTCTAAAAGCAATACAAAATATGTTTTCGAGAGGTCGTTAGCTATCCTTTTCCCAGAATAAAAATTAGAATCATTTTTAGGTAAATATATACTCCACAATTTTTCTGAAAAGGCGCAAGTATGATTAGCTCTAAAGCTTCCAAAATCCGCCTTATGCTAGGTTTTCTACTTTTGCTAAATATAATCAATATGATTGATCGTACACTGCTTGCAAGTTTCGGCTCAGAAATTATTGAAGATCTAAATTTAACCGATTCACAATTTGGCCTTCTTACGGGTCTTGTTTTTGTTTTTTTCTATTCAATAATGGGATTGTTTATGGGTGCACTCGCAGATCGATTCCATAGGCCTAGGCTGATTGCAATTGGACTTGTCATATGGAGCGGATTAACTCTTTTGTCTGGTATGGCAAAGAATTTTCTCCAGATTGGTCTGGCTAGGTTATTTATCGGTGTTGGTGAATCCGCAATGACACCTTCTGCAATTTCTATCATCTCTGATTTATTTCCAAAAGAGCAAAGAGGAACGGCCTGCGGGATATACTATTTGGGAGTTCCCATCGGTGCAGGTGCTAGCTTTATAATTGCTGGTGTCCTAGGTCCGATGATTGGTTGGAGAAACACTTTTATTTTATTGGGCGCGACAGGTTTAGTTTTGGCATTGATTTTAGTTTTCATAGAAGACCCCAAAAGAGGCATGATGGATGCTGGCGACAATGTCATTTATGGTGTGAGTGCAACGTTCTCAAATTCTGTCAAAGAGATAATATCAGGTGTATTTCATATTCTTAAAACTTCGCCAGTAGTATTTTGGGGAATTTTAGGAGCGATCTTTCTTCATGTGCCGATTGGTGCGGGTCAATTTGCTATCGTTTGGATAGAGCGCGAACGTAATTTTGAAGTAGGAGAGATTACGGCTTTATATGGACTAGTTTATATAGTTTTCGGCACTGCAGGTACGTTCTTTGGAGGGTTATTGAGCGACCTATATCAAAAGAGATTTAAGGGCGGTAGGCTGCGCTTTCTCGCTTACCTAATGATTTGTATGATTCCATTCACCATCTCATATAGGTTTGCTGATTCAAGCTCAATTCTATTTTATAGTGGCATGGCGGCGGGAATATTTTCAATCAGCTCATTCTATGGCCCAGCATTTTCAACAATTCAAGATAATACCTCTGTTCACTTTAGAGGTGTTATGACCGGAGTGCTATTGGTCGCTTGTAATCTTATAGGGCTTGGATTTGGAGCATTAATTACAGGTTTTTTGAGTGACTTATTTGCACACAATGAGGTCTTTGAACCCCTGACTAAGGCACTTATTATTTCAGATATCATTTCAATCGGTGCACCAGTTTGTTTCATGATTGCCTCTTTATCATATATTTCTGACAGTTATAATGGCCCTGACAAGAATAAAAGTTAAAAGCAATAATAACTTGTAGAATCGCAAGCTAATATAGATTTTGCGGGTGAAGAATTGAAAAAAACATCCGAATTGGCGGTGCTAGCGGATTTCGGGGTGATTCTTGTAGAGCTACCTCGCAATTACTTAAGGATGATAGCCTCGATTTCATCGTTTATGATTATTTAGCAAAAATCACAATGTCTATCATAGCCAGAGCTCGGGCTAAAAAACTGTAATAAAAGGAAGAACGTAACTACATATAATTGTATATTTACAAAGAAAAGAATGTAACGGGAGCAAGGTATAATGGATACGAATTTTTCAAAAGATGATATCGCGTTTCGAGATGAGGTGAGAAAGTTCTTTGATGATGAATTTGACTCGACTTTAGCAAAGAATCTTGGTGATGGACATGGAGATAACTATAAAGAATCCATCATAGCTTGGCAGAAAAAGTTGTATAAGAAAGGTTGGATTGCACCGAACTGGCCGAAAGAGTTCGGTGGAACGGGATGGACTGACACACAAAAATTTATATATGAGTCTGAGCGAGGTTTAGCAGGGGTTCCTGATGTGCTTCCTTTTGGACTAAAAATGGTGGGTCCCGTGATATACACGTTTGGAACGCAAGAGCAAAAGGACAGATTTTTACCTAAAATATTAAGCAGTGATCACTGGTGGTGTCAGGGATATTCTGAGCCTGGTGCTGGATCAGATTTAGCTTCATTAACAACCTCTGCGGATTATGCTGGCGCAAACTATCTTGTTAACGGACGAAAAATATGGACGAGTCTTGCGCAATATGCGGATTGGATTTTTTGCTTAGTCAGGACGTCAAAAGGTGCTAGAAAGCAAGAAGGCATCAGTTTTTTATTAATAGATATGTCCTCTCCAGGTATAACCGTCAAGCCTATTATCACGATTGATGGGCGACACAGCTTAAACGAAGTGTTATTCGAGAACGTAAGTGTGCCGGTAGAAAATTTGATTGGTGAGCAAGATAAGGGATGGACTTATGCGAAAGCACTTCTTGCTCATGAACGCACTAATATGGCTGAGGTTGCGGATTCAAAAAGAATGCTTACTGAGCTGAAAGATAAGGCTTCAAAATCAATTGGAGGCGGCAGATGTCTTGCAGACGATCAGGTTTTTCAAAAACAAGTATCGGATGTTGAACTAGATCTTATGGCATTAGAGTACACTGAGCTAAGAGCCCTTGCGTCAATCGCTGAAAAAGGAATGCCTGGCCCAGAATCATCATTATTAAAAATAAAAGGTACTGAAATTAGTCAGCAATTGCATGAATTGCACCTGAAAGTCGCGGCACATCATGGTGGCGCTGTTGCTTTAACTGAGGAGCGATATGATGAGATCCAAGTTGGATCTGATGCGAGAAACCGGTATTTATATGGCAGGGCAGCAACGATTTATGGTGGTTCTAATGAAGTCCAACGAAATGTCATTGCAAAAGCAGTGCTTGGATTATGATTTTAGGAATTAATGATTGGGAGCAGTCTAAATGAATTTTGATTTCACCGAAGAGCAAACCATGATAATGGATGGTATCTCCAGATATGTGCGTGAGGAATATGATTTTGATGTCCGAAGAATAATCAAAGACTCAAATGATGGTTACTCAAAAGAGGTTTGGAGACGATTCTCTGAGTTGGGTTGGTTATCCATTCCATTTGATGAGGTTTATGGCGGTTTCGGAGGCAACCCTGATGATCTTGCGTCAGTCATGATTGAATTAGGTAAGGGTGCGATTATAGAACCTTATGTAGCTTCTATAGTTTTATTTGGAGCTTTAATAAATGAATCTAGTAATGAATCATTGAAGAAAGAAATAATTCCTAAGATTATCAATGGGGATTACAAAGGATCGTTTGCATACATAGAGGAGCAATCAAGGTTTGAGATAACTGATATAAAGACTTCAGCAACAAAGTGCAATGGCGGATACACTTTGCGAGGTCAGAAACTAGCAGTAATTGACGCCGATAAGAGTGATGGCTTTATAGTCTCTGCGAGAACTGATAGCTCGCAGTTTAGTACTGATGGGATAAGTCTTTTTTTGGTGGAACCCGAAGCTCAAGGTGTATCGCTTTCAAATTACAAAACAATGGATGGACACAGTGCTTCAGTAATTACATTTGAAGATACGTTCGTATCAGATGAAAACCTAATTTGTGCGGTCGGAAATGGCTACTCACATATTAAATCTGTGATGCCACAGATTCTTTTGGCGCTGTGTTCAGAAGCCCTCGGAATTATGGAAACTTTGAACAAATTGACTGTTGAATATTCAAAGACCCGAACTCAGTTTGGTTCACCAATAGGATCTTTTCAAGCTCTACAACATCGAATGGTGGACAATTTCATGGCCTATGAGCAAGCAAAGTCGATGGTTTATCGCGGACTTTGCGAAGCCAATAATTATTCGAGTGGGAGCATTGATCTTGATGAGTTTACGAGAGTAGCTCATGCAGTAAAAGCCCTTGTGGCAAAGAGCTCTAAACAAATCGGTGATGAATCGATCCAAATTCATGGAGGAATTGGGATGACGGATGAACTTAACATTGGACACTTAGTTAAACGACTGATGATGATTAATGTTGAGTTTGGCGATGGTGATTTTCATCAAAAATGCTTCGGTCAAAATTAGTTAGATAGTGGAAATTAGCCCGTTACTGCTAGCACTTATCTCATCATTTGCTGCGGTGTATGCCTTCCTAGTTACGCACAAGGATGAGTTCAGCAAATATGATAAGCCGGATGGTGAATACTTTAGCTTTGTTTCAAATGAACATCGATCCACTACAGAAATAGCACTTGAGAAATTACGTAAGAAAATCAACAAAGCCACCAAGGAAATGCAGTCAGCTGTTTTGAGGAAAAGAATTCTAATTCTCAGGAAAGTTATGGATTCATTTTTTGATGGTTTAGAGATAAAAAGCAGTATTAAACGTGCAGGTGGAGATAATCTTTCTTCTGAGTGGGTTTTATCAGATAAAGCAAATAGCAAAAATAGGATTCTTTATATCCATGGAGGTGCTTTTTTCGCAGGTAGTACGAAAAGCCATAGAGTTATCACTGATAGATTATCACAGATTACGAATTTCTCAGTTCTAGCTATTAACTATCGATTAATTCCAGAAAATAATAGATTAGACTCATTGTATGATTGTATGAATGCGTTTCATTGGTTAAAAAAATATGGTCCTAAGGGCTTGGAAACGGCGGAAAAAATTGTTGTGATTGGTGACAGCGCGGGCGGAAACTTGGCTTTGGCATTGAGCGCAATGCTCCGTGAACAGGCTGATTGTCAGCCAAATGCTGTCGTTGCATTATCACCAATAACTGACTCTCGATTAGTAAATCCAAGTGTTAAAAAGAATATAAATTCTGACTTCGTGCTTGAGCCAATTATGAAAAATTTTACATGGCTATCGAAAATTGGACTGGGTTTTGCGGCGAAAATGGTGACGCGTCACAATCCTTTCGATGTTAAAGTTTCTCCCTTATTAGGTAAATTGAATGATCTACCCCCAACACTTGTCCAGGTAAGTGATTCTGAAATTCTTTTTGATGATGCTAGACGGTATGTGAACAAGGCTGTCGACTGCGGTTCTGTTGCAAAATTGCAAGTTTGGGAGAACATGCCACATGTTTGGCACATTTTCTATCCAGAGCTGACTCAAGCTAATGATGCTTTTATTGAAATCACTAGATTCATTAAGCAGAACGCCTAAAATGCTCAATGCGGGCAACCGACTTTATTTAAAGATTAGCCGCGCAACATTTTTGCGATGATGCTGAGGATCTCCAAATTGTTGGTAAGCCCATTGCGCTCGTCTGATGAAGAGCATTGCATCGCAGTCATAAGTGAATCCCATGCCACCATGGAACTGAACAGCTCTGTCTCCTGCAAAAGATAAAGCTTCGGAGGCTTGCGCTTTTGCCATATGACAGGCTATTTGTGAATCGTCGCTCAAAGACCCTTTTTCAATAAGTGAAGCTGCGTGATAAACCAAACTTTTCGCCGAATCTAATTTCAGAAGAATATCAACCGTTGGATGCTTCAAAGCCTGATATGAGCCAATCAGTTTCCCAAACTGCTTGCGAGTGGTGAGGTAACTAACGATTGTATCTAGGGTGATTGAATTTGTTCCAACTGACTCTGCAGCAGTTAGCAAGGCACCCAGCAATTTTATGGTTCTTACATTATCGAGGGATACGTTTATTAGGTGTTCCTTCTCAATGGTCACCTGCTGGAAGCTCACATCTGAAGATCTTTTTGTTTCGTCAATTAAAGTCCTTGAATTAAAATTCGATTTGTTTATCTGAGATGCCTCGACCAGGACAAAAACATTCTTTCCTTTAAGGCGGGCTAAAACTATCAATAAATCTGCCGCTTCTGCATCACTAACTAGTAATTTCTCACCATCAAGCACATAACCGCCTGCCTTTTCAGTTAACTCAAGTGAAGAATCTGTAGAACCCCAATCCTCATTATCTAAAAATGCTACTGTTCCAATCTTTCCTTGACAAAATAATGGAAGCCATTTTTCTTGTTGTTGTCGATTAGCTAATCGAACTATTACCTCTGTTGCGAGTAATAAAGAAATATAAGGAAGTGACATCATTGTTTTTCCCATTTGCTCTACGATGGGGACAGCACACTTTATTCCTAAATCAATGCCGCCGTATTGTTCCGGTATATTAATCCCAGTCCAGCCGAGTTCTGTAATTTTCTCCCATATGTCTTGATTAAAGCCAAGTTTGCAATTGATGAGTTGTCTGCTTGTTGTTGTATTGGAGTTATCTAAACAAAATTCTCTAGCTGCAGAGTTTATGATTGCTTGCTCCTCACAAAAGTCAATTTTAAGATTTGAAGATCTCATGATTAATCCTTTGGGAGGCCGAGAACATGCTCACCAATAATGTTGGCCTGAATCTGACTTGTTCCACCACCAATTGTAGTAGAGAAATTATTTAGATAAGCTCTCTGCCAAAAACCACCACTTATGGCCTTGTCATCGCCAATATATGCAGAGGCTGAGGCGCCTTGAAGGGTTAGGGCGTACTGCCGTAATCTTCTGGAAAACTCCGTCCCACTCAACTTGCTAGAAAGGGGGATAGAATTTGGATAGTCAGAGCATAATTCTTTGATAGCAGATCGCTTTTCGCTGAGATGAAGTGCTTTTTCTTCAATAAGAAACTTCACTAGTTCATCACGAGTTACCGTATCTTGTAATGAGGGCTTTCCATCTCTACAAGTTGTTTTTGCAATATCAATAAGGTCATCAACCTGTGTTGAGATTATTGAGATTCCACCTGCCGCACCAGCTTCTGCACCTCTCTCATATTGCAGTGTTTTCATCGCTATTCGCCAACCATGACCCTCTTCGCCCATCAAGCAACGTGAGGGTATCTTTGCGTCAGTAAAAAACGTCTCAGTAAAACCATAGTCCCCTGTAATTTTTCGTATTGGCGTGGTCGAGACTCCAGGAATCTGCATGGGAGCTAAAAAAAACGATAATCCATCGTATCGTCTCTCTGTGATTGGATTGGTTCGGGCAAGGAGTATCATATACTTTGCAAAATTACCCATTGTTGTCCAGATTTTACTTCCATTGAGTAAGTAGCCATCTTCGACTTTTTCGGCTCTAGTCTGAATACTTCCGAGGTCCGAGCCATGATTTGGTTCTGAAAATCCTTGACACCATAAATCATCCCCCGAAAGTATTCCTTTTAGATACAGTCTTTTTTCATCCTCGCTCCCTATATCAATGATAAGAGGTCCCGCCCAACCAAGCCCGATAATGTTAAAACAGATAGGTACTCGCGCTGACTTCATTTCTTCGTCGGTTATTTGCTGAAAAATTCGGGGTAGTCCTCGGCCGCCATGTTCTCTGGGCCATGACATACCTAAGTAACCAGATGACCATAGTTTGTATTGCCACTCTCGAAGAAAATCTAGAACTTGTTCAGATCCGATCTCCATAAATGTTTGAGGAAGAAGAAAGCCGGGATCT
>CACJVE010000013.1 GCA_902596775.1 uncultured SAR92 cluster bacterium | reverse complement strand
TGAGGAGTGTCTCAACAATACGAGTAGTTTTAGGATATCAATCTGAAAATTTCTCAAATGATCAGAAGGACATTTTTTTCAACTCTGAATATGAGATATCAGAGCGCAATGACCGAATGGGCATTCGAATTTTAGGTCGAAAAATACAATCATCAATAACTAATATGCTATCAGAAGGAATTTGTCTTGGAGCCATTCAAATTCCTCAAGATGGTCAACCCATAATTCTAATGAATGATAGGCAAACTATTGGAGGCTATCCTAAAATTGGATCTATCATTTCTGATGATTTAGATAAATTATCTCAACTAAATCAAGGAGATAAAATAAATTTCCAGCTTATTTCTAAAGAGGAGGCGCATAATCTACTCTCACTTAGATATTTTCGAATCAGTAAAAATATTCCAAAAATTGACATTAGAACTCTTGCGTTACAGGTACAAAAATTATTAGTGAAAAAGAATTGCAGGGGCATGTCACTGATTAGTGAATTTCTGCCTAAAGATGCTTATTTTAGAGCAGCAAAATTATTAAATAAAAATCATCGATTAGTGTTCATTGGAACAGGTTTTCCTGTAAATGGAAGTTTTGAGACAGACGGACCACTTGGTGCAATAGCAATCTATAAGAGCATCAAAGTTATGGGAGGCGAGCCATATATTGTATGTGACAATCCTCTTTTTGATGCTATAAAACACAAATTCAATGCAATTGAAATAACACCTGGTGATGACTCATCATTGGAATTAATCAATAAATATAATCCATCATTAGTTATGTCGATAGAGCGACCTGGGAAGAATAAAGATGGACGGTATTATAATATGAGAGGAGTTGATATCTCAGAAAAGTGTGCAAACTTTGACTCATTCTTTGAAAATGCGAGATGTGCAAAAATTTCCATAGGAGATGGTGGTAACGAGATCGGAATGGGCAATGTAGAATCACATCTATATGATCTAAATATAAAGCCATCCTCAACAACTTGTGACGAACTCTTAGTCGCTGATGTGTCAAATTGGGCAGCACATGGTCTTCTTGCAATTCTTTCAGTAATAAACAACAAAAATCTGTTTGAAGATTGGAATAATGAAAAAATATTGAAATTACTCTGCTCTCTGGGTGCCGTAGACGGTGTAAGTGGTGAATCCTCGATCACAGAGGATGGTTTTAGTCCCAAAGAAAGCGAATTAGTCATAGACAATCTAAAAAAATTATCCCGTCTTTGCTAACAGAAAAAAATATTGCAATTATTTTCCTACACGAGAAAATATTCTTAATTTTATTCTGTTTAGCAGTAATTTAAGCTTATATTCATTTGCAGGCTTAAACTACTTGTAGCATGATCAGACCCTAATCTTTATCTAAGGAAAGAAATGAGCATCGCATTTTTAAATGATAACTTTTTGCCATTGGAGCAAGCTAAAATATCACCATTAGACAGAGGATTTCTTTTTGGAGATGGGATATACGAGGTTGTGCCTTCTTATCACGGCAAGCTTCTCGGATTCAACGCTCATCTGGATCGAATGAGAACTGGCTTAGAGGGGATAAATCTCCAATTAGGTTGGTCTCATGAAAAGTGGAAGTCAATATGCGACGAATTGTGCAACCAAAACGGAAATGGAAATCTTGGGTTATACCTTCAAGTCAGCAGAGGAGCTGATATTAAAAGGTATCATGCTTTTCCTGAAAACGTGAAGCCAACAGTATTTGGTTTTGCGTTTGAAATTGGAGCTTCACCCTCCTCTGATAAAGGTTCAGCAAAAACATTCAGCGTTTCCACAGCGGAAGATCTTCGATGGCAAAGATGTCACATAAAATCCACAGCATTACTCGGCAATGTTCTCCACTTTCAATATGGTCACGAAAATGGTGATGATGAAACAATTTTATATAATGACAGACACGAACTCACTGAAGCCGCGGCATGTAATGTTTTTATAGTCAAAAATCGTGTAATTTCTACTCCACCTCTCGATAATCAACTGCTACCCGGCATCACCAGAAATTTATTGATTGATATTCTTAAAAAACATAGCAATCTAGATATTCAAGAGAGAGTTGTCCACATGGATGAAGTCAATAATGCAGACGAAATATGGATTACAAGCTCAACCAAAGAAATCGGTCCCGTCATTAAAATTGATGGTCGCCCAGTGGGGAATGGAATGATTGGCGATATTTGGGTAGAAGCTCAAAAACTTTTCACAAAGCATAAGTACGACTACTAAAAGGTTTGATTATGAGCAGGCCGACAAAGGTAATAGTAAACAGGCAAGCAATAAAAAATAATCTGGCATTAGCTAATTCACTTGCCCCAACCTCCAAGTTTGTATCTGTAATCAAGGCAAATGCATATGGCCATGGTCTTATTGAAATTGCAAAAACATTATCAGACTCCACTGAAGCATTTGGCGTCGCTTGCATCGAAGAAGCTATTTCAATACGAAACGCTGGTATTGAAAACCCAATTCTACTCATGGAGGGCTTATTCACCGAGGATGAACTTCAAGTCGCGAGTGAAAAAAATTTTTGGTTAATGGTTGAAAATAAGTTTCATGTTGATGCACTTTTGTCTGCAAAAATATCAACCCCGATAAAAATTTGGTTCGGTATTGACACCGGCATGCATAGACTGGGATTTCAACAAAATAGCATTTATGAGAATATTAAAATTCTCGAGTCATCAACTAATGTCAAAAAACCAATTGTTATCGCATCACATTTTGCCAATGCAGATGACTTAAGCTCCAACTTTACCCAAATTCAGATAGATAGATTTGATAAACACATTTCAAATATCAAATCAGACACAAGTATATACGAGGAATCATTATCGAATTCCGCGGGGTTACTGGGATGGGTCGATTCACATCGTGATTGGGAGAGACCAGGATATTTACTGTTTGGTAATTCTCCATTTATGCATTCGCATGAGACTGAAAAGTTGTTAGAGCCTGCAATGGACTTTAAATCTAAGATCATATCAATTAGAACTATAAGTGCTGGAGAGTCTGTTGGATATGGACAAAATTGGACAGCTAAAAGAAAGACAAAAATAGCAACTGTTACGGTCGGATATGCTGACGGCTATCCTCGTAATGCAAAAAATGGTACCCCAACTCTAGTAAATAATAAAACTTGTCCATTAGTTGGAAAAGTCTCCATGGATATGATTACAATCGACGTGACAGATGTCTGTGAAGTTAGTATAGGTGATGATGTTGTCTTATGGGGTCATGATTTGCCTGTAAATAAAATCGCAAAATATTGTGATTCAATCGGTTGGGAACTTTTATCTAGAATAACATCAAGAGTCCCGAGGTTTTACATAAACTGAAGTTTTGAAATCAGTAAGTTAACCATGCAAGATAGCCAAGCCTTAAGAAAACAAATAAGAAACTCAGTTTATTTGCAAGAAGAAAAAGCAGTGCGCGAGCTTGCTTCAGAAAAATATCTCTCAAACATACAAAAAAAATCAGTGGAAAGAACCGCCTTAACCTTGATTGAAAATTGCAGAAAAGATAAGTCAAGGCACAATATGCTAGATGCTTTTCTGATGGAATTTGGATTATCAAACCAGGAGGGTGTTGCTCTTATGTGTGTTGCAGAATCTCTGCTCCGTATTCCCGACAATAGGACCGCGGACCGTTTGATAGCCGAAAAAATAAAGTCTGGAAATTGGGTCAACCATGTTGGGGGCTCGAAATCTATTTTCGTAAATGCTTCTACTTGGGGACTAATGTTAACAGGATATATTGTTGAATTAGATAATGAAATTCAATCTTCGACAAAAAGTTGGTTGAAGCAATTCAGCGCAAAATTGGGTGAACCTATAATTCGAAAAGCAATTTTTAAAGCGATGAAAATAATGGCCAATCAATATGTTTTAGGACAAACAATTGATGATGCAATTTCGGCAAAAACTAAAAAATCACTTTTTTCATTCGATATGCTTGGTGAGGGATCTCGAACTGAGAACGATTCAATAAATTATTTCGAAGCCTACTCAGATGCGATAAAAAGAATTGGTCGATTTAGTGCCCCAGGAAAATCAGTTGAAGAAAATGATGGTATCTCAGTAAAACTCTCTGCTTTGCATAATCGTTATGAATTCAGGCATGAATCCACTGTCATGAAAAAATTATATCAGAGGATAAAAAAACTATGCCTCGAAGCAAAGACTTTTAATATTAGTTTATCACTTGACGCAGAAGAATCTGCAAGACTCGATTTGGCAATGCAAATATTTGAAAATTTGTCGAGGGAGCCTGAATTAGATGGTTGGGACGGTTTAGGCTTCGTTCTTCAAAGCTATCTAAAGAGAGCTCCTCTAGTTCTCAAATGGCTTGATGCACTTGCTTCAGAAACTAATCAAAAATTTATGATCAGACTAGTAAAAGGAGCATATTGGGATACAGAAATAAAAAGAGCCCAAGAAAAAGGTTTAAAGGAATACCCAGTATACACAAGAAAAGTTAACACTGATGCTTGTTACCATTATTGCACTCACCTTTTGTCGCTAAATCAAGGAACTTTATATCCACAATTTGCTACTCATAATGCGTACACGATGGCATTAATAGCGGAGATCTTTAAAAATCAAAATTTTGAATTTCAAAGGTTACATGGCATGGGTGTTGCGCTTTTTGATGAGATGCAGAGAGTTTACTTGCCATCATTAAAAGCTAGAGTATACGCGCCGGTTGGAGATCATAATGATCTCTTGCCCTATCTTGTAAGAAGGTTATTAGAAAACGGCGCTAATAGTTCTTTTGTGAATAGATTTCTCGATGATAAAGAGCCTGCTACTAAACTAGTAGAAGACCCCATCAAAAAAATATCTGAATTAAAAGAATATAGAAATTCTGAAATCAAACTTCCTCACGAGATATTTTTGAATTCTGAAACTAAGCGACTCAATTCATGTGGGTTGGATACTCAAAATTTCAATGACTTTCATTCTATAAAGTTAATCCACAAACAAATGAAAAATAAATTTTTTGATGCAAATTCGATAATAAATGGTGAAATTTGTTATAACCCTCGGATAACTCAAAAAAGCTCCTTCGACAATAGAGAGATTGGAAGTTGGTCTTCCGCCTCAACAAAAGATATAAGAAGTATAGCCAAGTTGTGTAATTCATCATCACAAGAGATTTCAAAAAAGTCCAAATTGCAAAGAATACAATCTCTTAAAAAAATGGCTCATCTACTGGAAACAAAGGCTTTGGAGCTATCATACATATTAGGTGTCGAAGCAGGTAGAACAATCGACGATGCGCTCGATGAGGTCAGAGAGGCTTCTGACTTTTGCCGTTATTATGCTCGTCAAGCAGAGATCCATAGCCGTGAACAATTTATAGAAAAAGAGGCAATCGGAATATTCCTATGTATAAGTCCATGGAATTTCCCATTGGCGATTTTTACCGGTCAGATAGCCGCAGCGCTTGCTATGGGTAATATTGTTATTGCGAAACCTGCCGAACAAACGCCTCAGATAGCATTCAGGACCGTAGAATTATTTTATGCATCTGGCATACCCAAATCTGCTTTGAACTTGCTTTTAGGCGATGGAGTCATGGCCTCTAAATTAATTGGAAGTAATTTAAATTTAAGCGGTATAGCCTTTACTGGATCAAATGACACTGCTTATGAAATTCAACTCAATATGTTAAAGAAAAAAGATTCTATTGCCTTCATAGCAGAGACAGGAGGACAAAACTGTATGATAGTTGACTCGACCGCCCTGCCAGAGCAAGTAATCGATGATGTATTAGCTTCTGCATTTTCGAGCGCCGGTCAGAGATGCTCATCTTTACGGGTTTTATATTTACAGGAGGAGGTTGCAGAAAAAGTCATAGATATGCTGACAGGAGCCCTAGAAAGTCTCGAAATTGGCGATCCACTGGATATTAAAACAGATATTGGTCCATTGATAGACGATCATGCAGCTAAAAAAGTTAGATCACACATTCGGAAGATGACAAGAAGTGCGAAATTAATCTCAAAAAAAGAAAACAGAGGAATTATCAATAAAGCGTCGTTCGTGCAACCTCATATATTTGAGTTGAAGCATATTAGCCAGCTTTCGAAAGAGATTTTTGGTCCAGTGTTACACGTAATAAGGTACAAGCAAGAGAATATAGAGGATGTGATTAATCAAATTAATAGTACGGGATATTTTCTGACCCTCGGGGTGCATAGCAGAATAAAAGCATTTGGAGATTACATCTTTAATAACACTCACCATGGAAACTACTACATAAATAGGGATATGATCGGAGCCACGGTTGGCGTCAATCCTTTCGGTGGTAGCTTATTATCTGGAACAGGACCAAAAGCCGGAGGTCCAAACTATCTCAGAGCATTCTCTAAAAAGAGATTATTAAATAAACATTCTTTAATTCAAGAGGATAGTTACCTCAACAAACCAATGCTGGATGAACAAGAATCAGACAATATAATCGATGGATTACTAGAGACTCTTGATTATTGGTCCAAGTTGTCACCCTCACAGAGGTTAGAGACACCATTGAGTATGAGAATGCCAAAATCACAAAAAAATAATATTGAATATATTAAGAGCAATATTGACCTTCCTATTAAGTTAAGCAGCCCGACAGGTGAATCAAATCATTTATTTTATGGCTCGAGAGGAATTATTCTCTTTTTGTTGAGCCCTGATATGAACGAATCAGATGTCGTTAAAAACATCTTTTTAAGTCTTGTTTGCGGGTGCGCAATTATATTGATCTCAGATAAAAACTTATCTGATATGTGCTCCAAAATAATCAAAGATTTTGACGTATTCGCCAAAGGACAAAAACTTGTTATTTATCTGGATTATTCCCAAGTAAAATCCCTGATTCAAAACAAAAATATACTAAACATTATGATGGATGATAGGTTGAAAATTAGCAGCTATATTAGGGAAGAGTTCGCTAGGCGCAAATATGGAATTCTCAATGTTATAAATCCTCTAGATAGCTCTCAAGAAGTAACTACTGATTGGTTATTAGGTCTTGTCCTAGAGCGGACAAAAACTGAAAATTTAGTGGCCTCTGGAGGAAATACTCAACTGTTTAACCTGAGTGATGATTCAAACGTTATTGCAGTATGAAAGTTCCACGTAAAATGAAAATAAATATTAGAAAATTTCTTACGAATTTGTATTCTTTTTAAAGAGAGAGCAGAATACATCTGAGATGAAGCATACCATTTTTTCGACCCCATTAATTTCAGATGCGCTTCGCATCTTTTCCATACTGGCCTTAAAGGTAATAAGATGGCGAGTAATTGGCTCTCTTCCAAGCACGAAAAAGTATGTGATTATTGTCGCGCCACATACATCGAACTGGGATTTTTTTCTCTTTCTTTTCGTTGTGTCAGTTCTAAAATTACAACCTAGTGTGCTTATAAAACATACGTTGTTTAAGGGTCCTTTGAGTTGGTTTTTAAAATACTGTGGAGCCATACCAGTCAATCGAGCATCTGGTGGCTCATTAGTCGATAAAATTAAAAAAATGTATCAGAAAAAAGATCAATTCGCGCTAATAATTACGCCCGAAGGAACACGAAGTGCTAATCCAAATTGGAAACTTGGATTCCATCACATTGCAAGGAGCGCTGAAGTTCCAATTCTAATGGTATATGTCGATAGTGCTTCGAAAACAATCGGCATTGAGAATTTATTCAACCCAACCCAAAATATTGACGAGGACATAAAACAAATCAAGGCGTTCTATGACACAAAAAAAGGTGTGAGACCTGAGAATTATGCATCATAAAAAGTTTTAAGAGGGAGAAATAAAATAACTGAATTCTTTTCAAACTGGATAGGTAACAATCGTGAAATCGCATGGATCGCCATTCCCCTCCTCGCTTTTATAGAGGCATTCCCCGGTGCAGGATTATTTGTATCTGGAGCAATTCTTTTAACTGTGAGCACGGTTCTATACACGCAGGGTATTCTATCTTTACCGGAAATTGCTACGCTAGCTTTTGTTGGTGCAATTCTTGCCGACCACTTTGGATATTATCTTGGTCTAATTTTTGGTCCACATCTTGAAAAATCAAAATTTGCCAGATCGAGAGAGAAAAATATTAAGAAGAGTAAACAAATCGTTATCAAGTATGGAATATTCTCGATTATTCTGGGAAGGTTAATACCAGCAGTGAGAAGCTTGGTACCCTTAACAGTTGGCATGAGTGGACTAGAAAAGCTTAAATTTAGCACAGCCGACCTCTGTGCATGCTTAATTTGGTCCTGCGGTTTGCTACTTCTCTCAGGCGGCATTGGCAACATGTTTTTATAATGAAAGTAGCAGATGCTACAAAAATTAATTAAGTTTAATAGCAGTACCAAAAACCAGAATCTCAGAGGATCCATCCATTATTGCGCTTGTTGTAAATCTTATTCCAACAATCGCATCCGCCCCCTTATCATTGGCACTCGAGACCATTCTTGAAATGGCGACATCTCGAGCATCATTGAGCATCTCAGTATAGCCGCGGATTTCTCCGCCAACGATACTTTTTAATCCTGCCATGATATCTCTACCAATGTGCTTCGACTGAACAACGTTACCTGAAACTACCCCAAGCACCTCACGAATCTCCTTGCCAGGTATAGTCTCTGTTGTGGTGAAAATCATACTCATAAAAATAAACCTCTTTGCAATCTTACAAAGTCATCCTAAATTTACTTCATTGATAAAACAACTTTACCTTTCGCGCGTCTTTCCTCGATACAAGCAAACGCAGACGAGTGATCTTCTAATTTGAATATTTCTGAAACCAGAGGCGAGAACTTCCCTCTATCAACTAAATCCACCAATTGTGAAAAATTGTTTTGAGACTCGATGGGCTCTCTTGCAGCCCAAGCTCCCCAAAAAACTCCTACGAGCGACGCCCCTTTCAAAAGAGCCAGATTTAGAGGAATTTTTGGTATCGGCCCAGAAGCGAAACCAATGACAAGAAACCTTCCATTCCAAGCTACAGCCCTGAATGCTTGCTCTGAAAAATCCCCACCAACGGGATCGTAAATGACATCTGCCCCCTTCCCTTCTGTTAACTCCTTAACCTTCTCCTTTAAGCTTTCTTTAGAATAGTTAAGTCTGATATCTGCACCAGCTTTTTGAGCAAAATCAAGTTTTTCCTCACTGCTGGCTGCAGCAATAACACTTGCTCCCATTGCCTTCGCGATTTGAATAGTTGCTATACCAACACCACCAGCAGCTCCTAGCACTAAAACAGTCTCACCTGGTATAAGACACGCTCGTTGTTTTAAAGCGTAATAGGATGTTCCGTACGTAACAGCAAAACCTGCGGCTTGCTCAAATGACATACTCCCTTTCAAAAACGTGCTGTATTCGGAGGTCACCACCTCAGACGCAAAGGCTCCAGTTTGAACAGTACCGAATACTTCATCACCAACTTTTCGCGTAGTCACACCTTCACCAACTTTAGTAACAACACCAGATACCTCAGTACCAGGTGTAAACGGAAGTTTGGGTTTAAATTGATATTTCCCCTGAACCGTCAATATGTCGGGGAAGTTTACTCCCGCTGCGTGAACATCGATTAGAACTTGTCCAGCGCTTGGTTCAGGTGCCCCTGCATCCTCCAAAGTAAGATTTTGCGTGGAACCAAACTCACTGCAAACTAATGCTTTCATCTAGTCAAACCTCTTGTTTTTGATTTTAATTGGTATATTGAGCTAACTCTCGACGTCCAATAACCATTCTATGAACAGCATCAGGACCATCAGCAAAACGTAATACGCGCATGCCTCCGTACCAAGTTGCTAGGGGTGTATCCGATGAGAGGCCGATCCCACCATGCATCTGCATAGCTTCATCGATGATTTTTAATGCCATATTTGGAGCAGCAACTTTTATCATAGATATAAATGGTTGAGCTGCATCGGTTCCAACATTATCCATCATCCATGCAGCTTTGAGACAAAGTAACCTAGTCATCTCTAAGTTAATTCTCGCATCGGCAATTATGTCAATGTTACCCCCTAATCTCGCCAAAGGCTTACCAAAAGCTTCTCGACTGACCGATCTCTCACAAAGCAATTTTAACGCAGCCTCAGCTAATCCAATTGATCTCATACAATGATGAATTCGACCAGGCCCCAGTCTACCTTGCGCAACTTCAAAACCTCTGCCCTCACCCAAAATCATATTCTCCTTGGGCACTCTCACGTCAGTGAAACGCATATGCATATGGCCATGGGGTGCATCGTCGACATTCATAATAGTCATCGGACGTAAATTTTTTACACCCGGAGTTTCAAACGGAACAAGAACCTGAGAGTGCTGTGAATGGCGAGGACCTGTTGGATTTGTATTACACATTACTATCAAAATTTTGCATCTTGGATCTCCTGCTCCTGATATCCAAATTTTTTCCCCGTTTAAGACCCATTCATCCCCATCTAGCACACAGCTCATTGAAATATTTTTCGCATCTGATGAGGCCACCCCTGGCTCTGTCATTGCATATGCTGATCGAATCTCACCATTTAATAATGGCACAAGCCATTTCTTCTTTTGTTCGTCTGAGCAATATCTAGCTAATACTTCCATATTGCCAGTATCTGGGGCGGAGCAATTAAATACTTCAGGCGCTAAATGAGATCGTCCAGTTTCCTCTGCAATATATGAATATTCAACGGTATTCAATCCATACCCACCTTCCCAATGGGTTAAAAAGAAGTTCCAAAGATTTTTTGCTCTCGCTTTTTTCTTTAAATCTTCTAATATTTCAGTCTGCCTCTCCGTATACTGCCACCGGTCTCCTTTATCAACTTCCTCATGGTACTCCCGCTCAACAGGTAGTATTTCGTTATCAATAAAAGCCTTAACTTGTTCTAAAATCGGCTTAACTTTGTCACTTGGCCCCAAGTCCATTCCATTACCTCCTTCCAAGAATTAAGTTCTGTTTTATTTTAATATCCGCATTTAGATGCGAATTTATTAACGTGATAATTATGATCACCAAACAGCATTTGTGCGGGTCTCGCTCTCTTTATAAAAAAACCTATCTCGTATTCATCAGTCATTCCTATTCCACCGTGCATTTGAATAGCTTCATTTGTTGACAGCTCAGCAATTTCGCATAGTTTTGCTTTCGCAATACTTGCTAGAAATGAACTGCGAGCATCATTTTCATCAAAAGCTTGTAATGCCTTCAGCACAACTGATTTACAGATTTCAATCTCACTCCACCAATTGGCCGCTCTATGTTGTAAAGCTTGAAATGACCCAATTAGAGATCCAAATTGTTTACGCTGTTTTAGGTATTGAAGGGTCCTATCAAAAGTCTCTTGGCATATTCCTAATAATTCTGCCGCTAAATGCACATTAGCAATGTCTAAAACATTTGATAAAGGCTCAAAACCTTTGTGCTTTTCTCCTAGAATATCTTCCTTCTCAACAACAACGTCATTGAAACTTATAAACGTCGAATTTCTTCCGTCAACCATTTTGGTTCTCTCCACACTAATGCCACTCAATTCTTTATCAACAATAAAGAGTGTTATTCCTGACTTATCGTGAGAATCCTGATTGGTTCGAGCCACTACTATTAACTTGTCTGCAGTTGATCCGTCAATGACAAATCTTTTTGTTCCATTCAAAATAAATCTTTCGCCATTTTCAGAGGCAATCATACTGACTCTCTCTGGATTATGATGTGACGTTTCATCAATGGCTAGAGTCATCATTAACTCTCCAGATGCTATTTTTGGCAGTAACATTGATTTTTGATTTTGATTACCAATCTCCTTAATTAAAGATACTGAAATAATAGCATTTGAAAGAAGCGGAGATGCCGTGAGAGTTCGTCCAGTTTCCTCCGTTATTTGCGCCATTCCCACATTCCCAAATTCCAGACCACCGAACTCTTCTGGAACTAGAATTGCTCCCCAACCCATTTCCACCATCTTTGGCCAAAGATTTCTGTCATAGCCAGTCTCGCTATCTGCATCTCGTTGATTCCTAACCTCTTTTACGGGAGCATGCTCAGCAAGAAAACCTTTCGCTGATTCTTTCAACATTTGTTGCTCATCAGTTAATATTAATGCCATAACCTTCTCCAGTTATCCCAAACCCAAAATATTTTTAGCAATAATATTCAATTGCACTTCAGAGGTACCACCTTCAATCGAGTTACCTTTGGTTCTAAGCCATGTTTTAGAAGTCCATCCATCGCGGGATATCGGCCCTTCCCATATCAAGTCATCGCTTCCACCAATTCGCATCAATGTCTCAAAACGCCTTTTATTAAGCTCCGTACCATAATATTTTAACATTGCAGAAGTAGCACCTATGCCCTGACCCGCCTTCGATTCGTCACGCACTCTCTCTGCAGTGCAAGAAAAACTCATGGCATCAATTTCCCATTTTGCAATTTCATTTCGCAAAACTAAATCACTTAAAAGACCATTAGTTAATCCAACCTTTTCTGATGCGATCATCCCTAAAGTCTTTGATCCCACACTTGCAAGACCCATATCACCAATCATAGCTCGCTCGTGCGTAAGTAAATATTTTGCAACCGTCCACCCTTGGTTAACTTCTCCAACTACCTGATCTTTTTCAACTCGCACATTGTCTAAAAAGGTTTCACAAAAAGGTGAACTCCCCGATATCAATTTAATCGGCTTTGGTGTGACGCCCTTAGTTTTCATGTCAAACAAGACTAAGCTAATTCCTAACTGTTTCTTGGCATCTGGATCAGTGCGAAGCAAACAGAACATCCAATCTGCCTTATCACCATAAGAAGTCCAAACTTTTTGTCCATTTGCAATAAAGTGATCACCCATATCCTCCGCTTTACTTTGTAATCCGGCAAGATCCGATCCTGCGTTTGGTTCGCTATATCCCTGACACCACCTAATTTCGCCCCTGATAATCGGTGGCAGATGTTGCCTTTTTAAGGCTTCGCTTCCAAATTTTAGAAGTGCGGGCCCAATCATCCAAATACCGAAACTGTCAAGCGGAGATCTAGCTTTCATGTCTTTCATTTCCTCACGAAGAATCTTTGCCTCCTGTTTGCTCAGACCACCACCACCATATTCGGAAGGCCACTCCGGAGCGGTCCAACCCTTCTCCGCCATTCGCTCAAGCCACACTCTCTGATCATCACTCCTAAATACCCAGTTCCGACCACCCCAACAAGCATCGTCAGCGGATGACATTGGCTTCCTCATAGATTCTGGACAATTACTTTCAAGCCAGTCTCTTGTCTCTTTTCTAAAAACTTGAATATCTGACACTCAAAACTCCTTTTTTATTCAACAAAACAGTTATTTTCGTAAAATTTTAATCATCATATTAACAATATTAATCTGCTAAAATATCGAGTAAATTAATATAAATAGCAAAAGTTTTCTCATTGTATATTAACATTACTTCGCCGCATCGCTCTAATAATAAATCCTTGGGCAGTGACATAATCTTACAATAAAAATAAACAGGGAATAAATGATGACTAAATTAAAAAATCTGAGTATTACTCTCAAAACAAGACCAAACGGAATGATTGATAGTGAAAATTTTTCAAAAAAAATATCAGAAGTCGAAACTCTTAAAGAAAACCAAGTCCTCATAAAAGTACTTTATCTCTCATTAGACCCATACATGAGAGGAAGAATGAGTGAAGCTAAGTCATATGCAGATCCATTACAAATTGGCGAGATTATAACAGCTGAATCAGCGGGAATAGTTATTGAATCCAAATCGACAAAATACAGTGTCGGCGAATATGTGTGTTGTCGTTCAGGTTGGCAAGAATATTTTATTTCGAATGATAAGGATCCAATGACATATAAGATCGATCCAAAACTAGTACCACTTTCCACTTATCTCGGAGTGTGTGGAATGACTGGTAGAACGGCCTACTTTGGTTTGATGAAAGAGGCATCACCATCTAAGGGAGAAACATTAGTTGTATCAGCTGCATCTGGTGCGGTTGGATCTATAGTTGGGCAAATCGGAAAAAAAATTGGTCTTAATGTTATCGGAATAGCTGGCAGTGATGAAAAATGTAATTACGTTGTAGATGAACTAAACTTTGATGGGTGCGTGAACTATAAATCAGCTTTCTTTCGAGATGAACTCGCGTCTAAGCTTGATTCTGGAGTAGACATCTATTTTGAGTCGGTTGGAGGACTTGTCACCGAGACAGTCACAGAGTTTTTCAACTCCGGATCTCGATCCCCAATTTGCGGATATATCTCTAACTATAATGCGAAAGATATCACAAAAGTGAAAACTCCTTTTCACATATTTGGTGCTATGAAAAATCCTCCAAAGCACAAGTTTTTTCTGGTATTTGATCATTACGCAAATTTTAATGAAGCGAATGAATTTCTGATAGGTGGAGTCCGATCAGGCGAATTAAAGTATAAAGAAATGATTTTAGAAGGACTTGAAAAAGCTCCAGAATATTTCAAACGGCTATTCACAGGCAGTAATTTTGGAAAGCTCATAGTTAAAGTTGCCGATCAATAGTGGCACTTAAAATGACTGATCCGTTAGATGAATTGATTGCTGCTCTTAACCCAGAGCAAATTGATGATAATACGTTTGTCGGTCAAACACCTTCAACGTCTTTAAAAAGGGTATTTGGTGGTCAAGTATTTGCGCAGGCGATGAGGGCCTCACAGAAAACAGTTGAAGAAAATCGTCAAATTCATTCACAGCATGGTTATTTTATAAGGCCTGGCGATCCAAACCTACCCATAATTTATAGTATTGATAGAGTAAGAGATGGTAAATCTTTCTCCACCCGCTCTGCATCAGCGACTCAAAATAACAAAGTCATTTTTAGCTGCCAAATGTCTTACCAGATTCCTGAAAATGGGTATGAATATCAAAAACCAATGCCTGAATGCAAAGGACCGGAAGAGTGCGAAAATGATAATGAAAGATGGAGGAAAGCCAGTGAATCCCTAAACCCTGATAATCAAATGAAATCAAAACTTCACCGAGCAAAATTAAGATCAATCGAAATGCGCTCAGTTGATCCTATAGATTTTATAAATCCCAAACCTAAGAAACCTGAACAGTTAATCTGGGTCAAAACCTCAAAGCATATCCCAGACTGTTCAGGTCAACACATGCATCAGGCAATATTAGCGTTTCTTTCTGACTTTAATATAATGACTACATCCTTAATTCCACATGGAATTAGTATTTTGAACAAAAAGTTGCAGCCAGCTTCCCTTGATCATACCATCTGGTTTCATGACAAGTTTAAAGTGGATGATTGGCTTCTCTACCAGCTAGATAGTCCTAGAACAAGTTCATCACGAGGGCTTAATAGAGGCAGTTTTTTCAGTTTAGATGGAAGGTTAGTTGCTAGCACAGTTCAAGAAGGACTCATACGAATTCGCGAATAAATTATTGATTTATATATATTTAATTTTTTGTGTTTTTAAACTAGTTTACTAAATTATTATTAAATTAAGGTGTATTTACTTTTCCTATCGTTAACTTTCTTTAAATACTCACGGGTTTCTTGTCGAATATGTCTATTTGTTAGGAACCAATAAAATTGTTTAGTCGACATTTGATTGATTCGCTTCAAGGCCTTTGTTTTGTTGCCTGATTTATCCAGACTTTTCCACAAATTACCGGCACCTCCGTTATAGCTCGATATCATTGCATACTCCAATTTTTTTGGGTCCTCAATACCTCGAAGATATCTACTGCTTAGAATATTGAGATACCCCGTTGCAACTTCAATATTATTTTTCGGGCTGTATAAGAATTTTGATGATGGCGTATGTTTATATCCTTTTATGAGTGAGAAGTAATCTCTCCCCGCTGTGTTTGCCTTTACTTGCATAAGTCCAAGGGCATTTGATCTTGACCGAGCTAACGGATTGAAAGAACTCTCTGTTTCCATGATAGCCATTACTAGCGACGACGAAACACTATACTCGCGGCAAGCAGCCTTCACAAAGCTGACGTATTTTGCTCCCGCAATCTTTTTATGCGCATCAATCATACGGATAGTTACTTCGAATCTACCATCGCTGAATGTTTTTTTGCGAAGTAGAAAATTTGCAAAATCCAAGGCTGGTCTTCTACTGGATATTGGCTTACCTTTGTGATCTAAAACTTGACCCCAAAAAAATGGCTTATTCGTCTCTTCATTAATTAAACCAAAATCGATGGCAGTTTGAGCGTCGATTACTGACGGATCAATCTGTGTTAGCACTACATCAATTATGGCATCCCTGAGAGTTTCCGGTGTGGAGGCATTCATATAAATAATGCCTCTTTCAAAATCTACAATTGTTTTTGATGTCTTTGCTGTGCTGTAAGAAAGTATTGACGGGGTGTATGATTGATCAGGGTTTGACTGGTTCTGATATTCTCTGAGTAAAGCTGCTACGTCCTCGTCATAGTCTTCAAAATCAATTGAATGAATTACCGGAGAAATAGCTAATAAAATAGCAATTACAATGGAAATTCGGTAGTCCATAAAGAATTCAATCCTATATTTAAATAAAAACTTACATTTTTTTTGTTGAATAAATCTTATATAGAGCATTTTTTAGATGAGTCGGTATGGATACAGCTTTTCCAGTTTCCCTAGACACAAAAACATGTGTAAAACCACCCAAGGCCGAGACATCTGCGCTGTCTTTCTTGAAGATACCGATCTTATACTTAACTGATGAATTTCCTATGTGAGATACAACCATAGCTGACTCCAACTTTTCAGGGTACGATAAAGGAGCAAAGTATTCACAATTCGACGCAACGACATACCCCACCACTTGATCTTGATTTATATTTAAACCACCCTCCTCTATCAAATATTTGTTCACGATTGAATCAAAATAGCTGTAGTAAGTAACATTATTAATATGTCCGTACACGTCATTATCCATCCATCGGGTACTAATATCATTGAAATAAAAGTAATCTTTCCTGTTTTTATAAGTTGACACGCATCTCCCCCAAAACCTTTTAATAAGCCTGTTTATATATTTCGAGCGCATTTTCCAAATTAAGTTCCCTTGGATTGTTTATCAATAAACGCTGTTGCAGCATGGCTTCTTCTGCCAATCTTGGTAAATCCTCAAAAGGGATATTCATTTCTCTGAGAGTAGTCTGCAAACCTAATCGTTTAGGTAAAGTCTCAAAGTATGAAACCAGCATCTCAGATGCTTGTTTTTCATCCTGCGGCACTTCTCGGTCAAAAAGAACTACATGAGCGAGCTCAGAATATAATTTAGACGCTTCATCCATGTTAAACCTCATTACATGAGGCAAGACCAGTGAATTTGTTAATCCGTGAGGAATATGATAATTCCCACCAAGTGGATATGCCAAAGCGTGTACTGCAGCGACAGGGGCATTGGCAAATGCTTGGCCGGCTTTCATAGCACCTATCAACATTGCACTCCTCGCATTTATGTTTTGACCATCTGTCACTGCCATTTCTATATTTTTAGACATCAACTTTAAAGCTTCCACAGCCAGCATATTGGAGATTGGATTTTTTAATCGTTTAGATGTAAAAGCCTCTATCGCATGGACCATGGCGTCTACACCTGTAGCAGCAGTTATACTTGAAGGAAGACCAAGGGTTAATAATGGGTCGAGTATTATCTTATCAGCGAGCAAAACTCGACTGACAGCTCCTGCTTTTGTAGTCCGACCTGTAGTTATAATTGACACCATTGTAGCCTCTGATCCAGTCCCTGCAGTAGTCGGTATTTGGATCAAAGGTAATCTGGTACCGACTATATTATCCACTCCATACATCTCAGCAAGTGTTTGCTTTTCTTTAGCTAAAATAGCAATAATTTTTGCAACATCCATTGAGCTTCCCCCACCAAAGCCAACTACCAAATCACATTTTGAAAGGATAAGACGATTGCAAGCATCTAGAACTATTTCTTCCGGGGGATCCGCCGTCACCTTTGAGAAAATTTCATAGCTAATCTTCAATTTACTCAAATCTGACAGTGCTTTATCCATTAACCCATGGGCTAAAATACCAGGATCAGTAACGATGAAAGCTTTCCTCAAGCCCATTTTTAAGATAATTTTCCCCAAGTTAGCGGAAAATCCAGCGCCAAACTCAATATCTGAAACCGTGTTGAATGTGAAATTATCCATAAACTTAAAATCCACTTTAAAAATAGTATCAATCTACATCGGATGACATTTATCCACCCGTCGTGTTCATGAACCTCAGTATGTCTGTTCGACTAGGGTCAAAATAATGCCTCTCAGGTTTATTTTGTATTGCTCCCCGAATCGCCTCATTTAACATATTTTCATCACCTGGATGATTTCTAATAATTGATTTCAGATCAATACTATTCTCATTTCCCAAACACAGAAGCAACCTACCATCCGCAGTTACTCTGACTCTATTACACGCACCACAAAAATTTTCTGAAATTGGCGATATAAATCCTATCTTTGACTTAGTTCCAGCAACCCTCATATAGCGAGATGGTCCGCCAGTTCTCTCAAGAGTTTCAATCAATTCGAACTTTTGACTTAATTGTTGTTTTATATCACCACAACACACTTGGGTTTGGACTCTATCATGAGACTTAGTTACACCCAACGGCATCTCTTCTATAAAAGAAATATCAAATTCATTAGCAATGGCATATTCAGCTAAATCACATATCTCCAAATCATTGAATCCTTTAAGCACAACGACATTCAACTTAATATTTGAAAATTGGGCCTCTTTTGCGGCATTAACCCCCTTATGCCAATCCTTAATATCACCGAATCGCGTTAGTTGCCTGAACTTCTCTGGAATCAGACTATCAACACTTATGTTTAATCGCCCTAAGCCAGCCAATTTTAGGTCTTTCGCTTTTTTTTCTAACAACAATCCATTGGTTGTCATGGTTAATTCATCCAAACCTTCCTCTGAGGCAAGTGAGTCAACTAGGCCAATAATTCCTCGACGAACTAGCGGCTCTCCTCCAGTTAGTCTAATTTTATTTATACCTAACGTGACAAAAGCTTTTCCAAAATCCCTTATCTCCTCCAGAGTAAGGAGCTTTTGGCGAGGTAAGAACTGCATCTTTTCTGCCATACAATATGTGCAACGAAGGTTGCAGCGATCGGTAACAGAGAGCCTAAGGTAGCTGATAGTCCGATTGTAAGGATCAATTAAACGTTTCTTTGGATGCTGATTGGTTTCAACGTGAGTCACTGCCCAAATCCTAATTTTTAATAATAAAGAATATCAACCAACTGTTCTGTATAGATATTATCCCCAATCGTTTGTCGAATTAACACATTACTTTTTGCAACTGATGATAAAACGCCACTGCTTTGATTTGGAAATAAATCAACTCTTAAATCATCACCAACACTTCTTGCAAACCCTCTAAGATACTGCTCTCGACTTGTTGCGGGAGATGAAAATGTAGATTTGGCTTTGATGTAACAATTTTGGGGCGAAGTATGGCCCATCAATCTCATTAAAGCAGGTTTTACAAGAACAAGGAAAGTTACAAATGCTGAAACTGGATTGCCTGGCAACGCAAAGATAGGGCATCCAAATATCTCCCCAAAGACTATCGGCTTCCCCGGCTTGATTGAAACTTTTGAAAATATAATTTTTCCGTCCCTCTTAAGAATTGGATTCATATAGTCTTCATCACCTACAGACGCTCCTCCAGTTGTGATTAAAATATCTACTTCCTTTACGGAGTCTTTTATCTTATTTTTTAAATCGATTGGATTATCACCAATAACGCCAAAATCTATAACTTCGATGCCAATATCAACCAATAAACTCGATAACATAGGGATATTTGAATTATAAATTTGTCCCGATTTCAAGGGCGCAGAGGAGTCGACTAATTCATTCCCAGTCGATAGTAATCCTACCTTAGGCCTTTTAAAGACATTAATCTGACTTATACCTTGGGATGAAATTAAGCCAACCATCCCAGCATTCATGCTCGTACCTTTTTCTACAATTTTTTTATTGACCTCGATGTCTTGTCCTTGTTTACGAATGTTTGAGCCTAATTTGGGAACGACATTAATTGTTATCTTCTCTCCATTAAGTTCACACAACTCTTGAGGTACAACAGTATCTGCATTTATCGGCACTAATCCTCCAGTGAAAATTCTTGCGGTGGAGTATTTTTTTAGAGAAATTCGGGATTCACCTGCAGTAATCCGCGAGCTAACGGGCATAACTAAATTACAATCATGAGCATCATTGAAATTTATTGCGTATCCATCCATTGCACTATTGTCTTCAGTTGGCAGGTCAATCGTTGCGAAAAGATCATCTTTTGGAACACGTCTAACTGCATCATTAATACCAACCACTTCGAATGCAACTCGGTTAGAGATCGCAAAAATTACTTTATCCAGTGCTTCAGTAACACTAATCATTTATAGCTTATCCGAACGCACTATGTTTGCAAAATTGCACGGTTCAAAAAGACTATTCAGCTGGTCACAAATTATTTTATTCCAGCCAGTTTCACAAGCCCGCGTTGAACCTGGCAGAGAAAACACAATTGTATTATTAGCCAATCCCCCAAAAACTCTCGATTGAATAGTTGAAGTTCCAATTTCCTCATGAGATACCTGGCGGAACAACTCACCAAAGCCATCAATTTTTTTGTCCAGAATAGGTAAGATTGCCTCGGGTGTAGAGTCTCTTCCCGAAAATCCTGTGCCACCAGTCGTAATAATTGCATTAATATCAGGGGATGCAATCCATCGAGAGATGATAGCCCTAATTTCATAAATGTCGTCTTTCACAATTTCTCGAGAAACTTGAGTATGTCCTTGTCTTTTTATGGCATCACACAACCAAACACCTGAAGAATCTGACTCAATAGTTCTTGTGTCTGAGATTGTAAGCACCGCAATTTTTAAAGAAATCGCATCGCTATTTTGTTGTTTCAACTCGATACTCCTTATACTCTTAATTAAAACCCACAAACCTGGCAATGGTTCAAAGTATTTCCTTTCAATTCAATCCACTCGTTTCGGATACTGTCAAATCTTGACAGGACAGCATGCTTAGCGAATTTATCCAAGATCATATTGATAGCCATTGTTACCTGCAAACACCCCATAACCCCTAAAACTGGAATTAGAATACCAACATCTGCACAGTTGAATTGATGTGAGGAATCATGATCAAAAATACATCTTAAACAACATTTCCTATGCTTTTTGAAATCAAAACCAATAAGTTGACCTTCCAATCTTGAGGCTGCAGCCGATATGAAATATTTTTTCGACTTATAACAATAGTCGTTCAGCAGCAATTTTGTCTCCATATTGTCCGTGCAATCAATAAAAATATCATAGTTCAAATCATCTACTAACTCGTTGAATTTAATTTCATATGATTCAACAAGGACATCCGGGTTTAAATTCATAACCTTCTCTCGGGCAACTTGTACTTTTGGAATACCAATATCTCTCTCGGAAAATAAAAGTTGTCGTTGTATATTAGACCGCTCTACACAATCAAAATCACATAAACCAAGACATCCAACTCCAGAAGCTGCCAGATACGTTGAAACTGGGCATCCCAGCCCACCAAGTCCAATGACCAAAACTCTGGATTTTCTTATCATTTCTTGACCATTTTCACTGATTTCTGGAATTAATACATGGCTGTTATAGCGCAGGAAATTATGAGGGGCTAAAGACACAATATTGCCTCAGCAAGATTTAAATCCTTTTTTGAATTTATATTAAAAAATGGATTTACGCTCGTTACTGGCCAAGAAAGAAAAGTGGAATTCAAACCAGCTGCAAGTCTTTTGAAACCTCCATCTTTATTGACAAGAAAAGCTTTTTTAACAGATTCCTTGACCCGTGTATTCCAAATTGAAAATGTAGTTTGAAGGATACCATCATATTGAATAAAACAGACATCTGAATCATTTTCTTTTATTGCGTCATGTAATTTACAAACCAAATTATTTGGAATGAATGGTCCATCACAAGGTACTATGACAATATATTCAGTTGAATCGAATAAAGATGATTCGAGAGCGCTATACAATCCAGCAAGAGGTCCCGAATATCTAGAGCCTAAATCCTCAATAATTGGGTAACTCAAGCCAAGTAGTGATGTTCTTGAGCCACTCAAAAGTACTCTATCAACTTGAGGTTCAATGGATTGAATAACATAATCAATTAGAGGTTTTTCATTCAACTTTACAAAAGCTTTAGAGACAATATTGACGCCCATTCGAGAAGACTTCCCTCCAGCTAAAATAAGGGCACTAAGATTGTTCATTCAGTCGCTCCAAGATTGAAATTTAATATGATCTGATGATTTTGGCTCAATCCATTTTTGTTCACCATTAATAACTATTTTCTTCCATAATGTTGCGTGAACTTTGAGGTAATCCATAATAAACTCTGCCGCCCTAAAAGCTTCTAACCGATGCGCAGAAGCAACCCCTACAAAAACAATTTTTTCATTTGGATTCAATGTACCCACCCGATGCACAACAATAACACCCTCAATATTCCATTTATTTGCTGCTTCTTTCACTATATCTTCGATGCACTTCTCCGTCATCCCAGGATAATGCTCTAAAATTAATTTAGACAACACATCGAGATTGCGACCTGCTTCATTACACTCAAACTCTCTGACTAATCCGCAAAATGTAACTATTGCCCCTATATTGGCTAGATCAAGTCTTAAATTTTCGATTTCCATTTCAATATCAAAATCATTCGACTGAATCCTTACTTCAACTTTCAAAGGGCTCACTTAACCACCAGTGACGGGTGGTAAGAAGGCCACCTCATCACCTTCACTAATTATGTAATCGTTCTTTACTATATTCTTATTTACAGAGACTAGGACGAAAGGCTTAACAAGCTCTTTTCCCAAAACAGGGTCCTTGGCATCTAACCATGAGGTTAAATCTTTAATAGAACGGATTTCATCTTTAATTGCCTGATTTTCATCAATATTATGAGAAATATCTCTCAGTCGGCCAAAAAAAAGTAGTCTAAAAATACCTTTCGATGACATTCTAAACTCTCCAGGTGCCTGATTTACCGCCAGTTTTTTCAATAAGGCGTACTTGACCAATTACTATACCCTTATCGATTCCTTTACACATATCATAAATAGTCAAAGCACTCACTGAAGCGGCTGTTAAAGCTTCCATCTCAACACCAGTTTTAAAATAGGATTTACAGAAAACTTCTATTCTCAAAACACTTTTGTCTTGTTCGAATTTCACGGATATCTTTGAGATGGGTATGGTGTGACAGAGAGGAATTAATTCCGAACATCTCTTTGCTGCCTGAATCCCGGCAATTCGAGCCGTAGAGAATAAATCACCTTTTTCAAGTGTTTTGTCGCTTATAGCTTTGGCTACTTTTGGCGTTAGATCGACAAGAGCCTCCGCAGTGGCAGTTCTCGCGGTAGCTTCTTTAGACGTAATATCTACCATCTCTGCATCGCCCAAATCATTTAAATGAGTTAAGTTTGCCATTTCATCCACACTTAAAATTAAATGAATGTAAAGTTAAAATCTTATTGTGTAGTTTACTTTAATTGAGGCGTCTCTAGTCAAGAGTTTAAAATCCTTAGAATTATTTTCATCAAGCTCCAAGTAATTATTGGTGAATACAACGTACACATTTTCGCCGGCTCTTTTAGTCCAATGAATACGAGAATTAAAACCTAAGTTTTTGGAAATATTGTCATACTGAATCACAGTAACCCATGAAAAATTTTGCAAAAACGACCATGAAAATTTTGTATCAATTTGTCTCAGGACAAATTCGCCCTCGGGTAATTCAACATCCCAGTAATTGTAATCAACCGAAAGATCAATCTCAGGAGTCGGTCGAAACCCAATATCTATAGAACCAGAGTCCCTTCTACCTGTGTAGTAATCACCCGAATAGTAGTTCATTTTAAAATCAACTGGTCTAGATTTTGATGTACGAATATAAATACCGTAACGATCCCAACTATATTCTTGTTTCGGCAAGATAATTCCAAGATCTGCAAAAGGCTGATTTATATCTTCATAAATTCCCTCTCCAAATCTGACATAAGAAATGTTGAATTTATCTCCAATGTTGGATTCAACATCTATAAGCCTATAAAATTCAGTGGAAGATTGAAGTCGCCCAGACTCTTCAAATGTCCAGTGAGCGACATCTGCTCCTGAGTAAATTTTACGGATTAGCGAGTTGTTCTTCAGTTGTTTGATATACCCTAAAACACCTCGACGAAGCTGAACACCTCGCCTACTCACAAAACCAAGCGCTGGATTAAAATTCTCGCCCACACTTTGATATTGAATTAAGGCTCGGTATCCATTTGGATTTGGCATAGACAATGATAAACCAAAGGCCTCCTGACCTTCCTTAATATTTGGAGTAGAACTTTTTTGGTACCACATGTTCCCCTCAAAAATCTGATTTTTTCTAGAGGAATCTCTATAACGGAAATCAATACCTGTCAAACTATTGTCTTCATTTGATCTCGGATTTCCTCTCGTATGGATAAGACCAAGTGTGGCGTTTTGATGTATATTTTTTGATACCCTACCAATCATTAAATCTTTTTGATTAATATCTGCATAGTTATCTTGCTCAACAATTAAAAAGCCTAAATCATATCCTTTTAGACGACCACTCAATTTTGCTCCACCGATAATATCAACAGGTGAGCCATCTCTGCTAAGTCCAATTTTACGTGAAAAAAATGGTCGCGCATTCTGTGATTGAGAACCGCCAAAGCGGCTATAAGAAAAATCTCCACCAATACCTCCAAAATCAAAAATATCGAATTCTCTTAAGAAAAAAGCACGTTTTTCTGGAAAAAATAGGCTGAATTGAGATAAATCAACTCGTCTATCATCAACTTCTGTCGCTGAAAAATCCGTATTAAAAGTGAGAGCCCCATTTAAGGAAGGAGTGACTTTATAAAAGATGTCTAATGAAGGCTGAAATCTTTGATCTGAATCTCCTGTTTGAGTATTTTTAAAACTTTGATAACTTATATTTGGAACAATATCTAATCCAGTTCCCTCGTCAACGCCCTCTATTCCAATCAAGCTGCCCGAAACGCTTATATTTGATTCTTGATTTTTGGAAACCCAAGATATTAGCTCATTCTTTTTTGATATATATCTAAAAACATTGAATCCCCAAGTATTAATATCTGAATCAAAACTTAAACTCTTTAGCGGGATTGCCATCTCAGCAGACCAGCCATATGATGTTTTCTTTGCTTGGGCCTCCCAAATTGCTGTCCAATCTTCATTAACGGATGTTATATTCAAAAATATTCCCTCATTCCTCACACCGTTCATATTTACTTGAAAACGATATCCTGCTTTCTTTGAGTTAAACGGATCTAGTTGAATCCTTATAAAATCATCGTTTGAGACGTTTGCTCCCTGTCTTGATACTTTTGCAACAATATTTTCAGTTTTTTCGTAAAAAAGCTTCGCTCCGATAAAAAGAGTAGAGTTTGAAACCATGACAAGAATCGTTGTTTTTTCAGTAGGATTATCTAGTTCAATTGGCCTAACTTGAACTAAATCGCCAAAAGAAACTGCGCTTCTCCACTCACCAGTTTTGATATCTCCGTCAATCCTTGGAGAGACTGAGCACTGGTCAGAGGAACATGGATTGAGAGTGATTTCTTTAAATGAAGTCGAATTTGACAAAGAGCTCAAAAAAAATGAGCATAAAAAAGTTAATCTAATAAAAAAATTCATTTAAAAGCATCGTTAAGTGAATTAATTACATAATGGGGTGGTAATATAATAAAAATTGATACTTTTAATTTTAAAGATCAGTTCAATCAACCTTGCACCCATAATAACTTTTTATTATCTGAATAGTAATCTATGAAACTTTGCATTAATAAAAACTTTGCTACCCTCACTGTTGTGATTATCTCACTATTATCCTTAAAGCCGAGTTTTGTGGATGCAGGATTTGATAAACACGTCAGTAATGACATTAAGACTCCCAATTTTATATTAATTTATGTTGATGACATGGGTTACTCTGATGTCGGGAAATTCAGTGATGGACTACTTAAAACGCCAAACATCGATAGATTAGCTAAATTTGGACAAACATGGACGAATTTCTACTCTGCAGGCTCAGTGTGCACTCCAAGCAGAGGAGCTATTTTAACCGGAAAATTACCAATTAGCTCAGGAATTTACGGGGATAAGATATCAGTTTTCTTTCCGGGTAGCTCCCAAGGTATTCCGAGTGAATTAAACACATTACCTGAAATACTGCAACAAAATAACTATTCGACCGGTTTGTTTGGGAAATGGCATTTAGGGGATATGAAAAAATTTTATCCTACTCGACACGGATTTGATAAATGGGTTGGGATACCCTACTCAAATGATATGGATTGGGATATTGAAGGGATCACCTCAACAAGTGTTTTCGTGCCATGGAAACAATCAGGTAATAAGTGGAGTATGGTCTCAAAGGATTTAAGGGAGAAAATTTTTAGCCCAAAAATAACTGACTGGAATGTTCCAATGATTAGAAGTTTCAAAGGTCCAAACGACATCTACATTGATGAGATAATCGAAAAGCCTTTCAATCAAAATCTAGCCACGATGCATTTCACAAATGAAGCAGTAGAATTTATTAAAGAAGCTGATAAGGCTGATCGTAACTTCTTTGTTTTTCTCTCTCATAGCATGCCTCATGTTCCACTATTTGTGTCAAAAGAGTTTGAGGGGAAAAGTAACAAAGGAATATATGGCGATGTTATTCAAGAGATAGACTGGAGCGTGGGAGAGGTATTAAAAATACTTCAATCTTTAGATCTACAAAAGGAAACTTATGTGATATTCACCAGCGATAATGGTCCTTGGCTATCTTACCTAAACCATGCTGGCACATCGCTACCTTTGAGAGATGGTAAAGGGACAACTTTTGAGGGTGGCATGAGGGTGACAACATATTTTTACGGTGCTGATGTGTCACCAGGTGAAATAGAAAGCTTTGGTGTTCAAACAGATATTTTTGAGACCTTTTTAAGCCTAGCATCGATAAAATCTAATAAAAACTTACCAAATAGCATTGATTTATCGAATACTTTGAAGAAAAAAACGACTAGTGACCGGAATTTCATTCCATATTTTTCTGGTTCAGAATTGAGAGCCTTCAGAGTAGGTAATCAAAAATTACATTTCATAACAGAGGGAGCTTTTGGTGCTCCACCTCTGCGAAAAATACACGAGCCACCAATTGTTATCGATCTTGAAACTAATATTAGTGAAGACTTGAGCAAAAGCCGACCGATTGAAAATTCAAGTATTGTTCTAAACGAATTTAATAAATTTATGCAGTCTGTCCAGCGAAGCGAATCAGTTATTGATAAACAGTTTGATCATTTAAACCCAAATTAATGTGATTTTTAATCCTATTTTTCCAGGCTCTTGAGTTTCTCAATGGCACGTCTAGACACCTCATTCATTTCAATACCCTTTAGGGACACCGACGCAATTTCAGTTCGCATAGGCCTCGACCAAAACTTAATTATATGACTTTTTACCAGCTCAGCCGCATCCTCGACGGATCTGTGTGATGAAAGATTGATTGATATTTGATTAAGCATTTTCAATAAACGTTGATTTGTCATTTTAGTACTAATAACTCTCTATGAAATTTGATTGGTTACTATAAATCACATGTCTATTAGGACGAGCGAACCCCACCAATGCGACCCCTGCTTTCTCTGCAACTTCAACAGCCATAGAGGTTGGAGCTGAGACTGCTACCAATAATGGAATGTTTGCAACAGCAACTTTTGTGACCATCTCAAAGCTTGCTCGACTAGTAACAATTACAAATCCTCTTTTATCACGTCGCTTCCTGAGCAATAGACCTATTAGCTTGTCCAATGCATTGTGACGGCCCACATCTTCCCTTATATAAATGATATTCCCTTTTTCATCGCACCAAGCCGCACCATGAACGGATCCCGTCTTATTATTTAGGTCTTGATACTCAGATAAATTAGAAATCGCATTTTGAATCGCCTTATTTTTAAAACAACCTTCAAACTTGATATCAGTACTGGGAGTTTTAAACTGCTCAAGAGATTCCCTCCCACATATCCCACATCCAGTAGCACCTATTAAATTTCTTCTACTATTTTTTAAACCAGCGAATGCCTTCGAAGAAAGATTAATTTTTACCTCAATGCCATTTGCTATCTCATCAATTTCAATATCATATATCTCTGTCGCATCGCCTATAATATTTTCGGTATAACTTATCCCATAAGCAAAATCCTCTAAATTATTAGGAGTAACCATCATAACTATGTGAGATATACCGTTGTAAACGAGCGCTACAGGAGTTTCGCATGCAATGATATCTTTAGAAGTTTTGCTTGTTGAATTTTCCCAAACAGTTCTTGAAACAGACTTTTCAATACTTTGAGACATTAGATTTTAGCTTCGGACAAGAAATCCTTTTGTTTCGCATCAAATTTCTGTTGTTGAAGCTGCCAATTTGAGGGCGCATTTACTTTGCTTACTTGAACCGCAGTTACTTTATACTCTGGGCAATTCGTAGCCCAATCACTGTTATCTGTAGTTATCACATTGGCTCCCGAAACTGGATGATGAAATGTAGTATAAACTACTCCGGGTTTAACTTTTGTAGTAATGTTTGCATGGAGAACAGTTTCGCCAACGCGGCTTTTAATGCCAACCCAATCACCATGACGGATGCCTCGTTCTTCCGCATCATGCGGGTGAATTTCGAGCGTATCCTCAGCGTGCCAAGACACATTTTCAGTTCGACGTGTTTGAGCACCAACATTATACTGAGATAAGATTCTTCCGGTAGTTAGGAGCAGTGGAAACCTTCGATTAGCTCTCTCTTCAGAGGCTACATACTCTGTAATAGCGAACGACCCCTTTCCCTTTACAAAACTATCAACATGCATGATAGGTGTGCCCTCAGGAGTACTGTCATTACAAGGCCACTGAATACTTCCCAATGAATCCAGCTTCTCATATGACACACCGCTAAATGTTGGTGTTAATTTAGATATCTCATCCATTATTTGCGATGGATGATCATAATGCATATCACAACCAAGAGCATTGGCGAGCGCTAAAGTGGCCTCCCAATCTGCTTTTCCGCTCAATGGCGGTATCGCTTGACGCACTCTCGAAATTCTTCGCTCTGCATTTGTAAATGTCCCATCCTTTTCAAGAAATGAAGCACCAGGAAGAAATACATGAGCAAACTTTGCAGTTTCATTGAGAAAGATATCTTGCACAATAAGGCAGTCAAGAGACCTTAACGCAGCTTCGACATGCTGAGTATTAGGATCGGATTGAGCAATATCCTCACCTTGACAATAAAGACCTCTGAAATGGCCATCCATGGCTGAGTCGAACATATTTGGAATTCTCAAACCGGGCTCTGGATCCAACTCCACATTCCACTCATTCTCAAATAAATTTCTTGTCTCTTCAATCGAGATATGTCGATATCCAGGAAGCTCGTGCGGAAAGGAACCCATATCGCAGGACCCTTGAACATTATTTTGGCCTCTCAATGGATTTACACCAACACCGTCTCTGCCCAAGTTTCCAGTTAACATCGCAAGATTTGCTATTGCCATGACTGCAGTGGATCCTTGACTATGCTCGGTAACTCCAAGACCATAAAATATAGCTCCATTTCCACCTTTTGCGTATAATCTCGCAGCTTTTCTTAACTCAAGCGCTGGCACTCCACTATACTTCTCAGTCATTTCTGGAGAATGACGCTGATCCGCGATAAAATCTGCCCATTGATCGAACTCGACATGGTCGCATCGGTCTAAAATATAATCTTGAGAGTGCAACTTCTCGGTAAGAATAACGTGGGCCATCGAATTCAGCACCGTTACATTTGTACCTGGTCTTACTGGCAAGTGGTGATCTGCCTTTATATGAGGTGCATCTACAAGCTCTATTTTTCGAGGATCGATTACTATCAGACGAGCTCCCTCTCTAAGTCTTCTCTTTAACCTTGATCCAAAGACTGGATGAGCCTCTGTTGGATTAGCACCCATCACGATGACAACGTCGGCTTTAGATACAGATTCGAAAGTTTGAGTACCTGCTGACTCACCCAGTGTTGTCTTCAATCCAAATCCAGTTGGCGAGTGACATACTCGCGCACAAGTATCAATGTTATTATTTCCAAAACCCTTTCTTACCATTTTCTGGACTAGGTATACTTCTTCATTGGTGCAGCGTGATGATGAAATAGCCCCAATACTTCCTTTCCCATATTGCTTTTGAATTTTTCTGAGCTTATCCGCTGCAAATTCCGTCGCCTGGTTCCAGGAAACCTTTTCCCAAGGCAAATCTATTGACTCTCTGATCATTGGAGTCGTAATTCTGTCTTTGTGAGTTGCATATCCAAACGCAAACCTGCCTTTCACACAAGCATGCCCCTCATTTGCTCTGCCATTCTTGTTAGGCGTCATCCTCACGACTTCATTACCCTTCATTTCTGCTTGAAAAGAACAACCTACACCACAATATGCACAGGTGGTTATCACAGAGTGCTCAGGCTTTCCTTTTTCGATAATAGATTTTTCGGTCAAAGTAGCGGTAGGACAAGCCGCAACACAGGCTCCACAAGAAACGCAATCCGAATCCATAAATGAATCTGCTTCACCGAAGCTTACTTTAGAATCAAAACCCCTTCCATCTATTGTCAGGGCAAACGTTCCTTGAGTCTCTTCACACGCCCTTACACACCTTGAGCAAACAATGCATTTTGAGGGATCAAACGTAAAATAAGGGTTTGATTCGTCTTTCTCTGAATCGAGATGATTCTCACCATCGAAGCCGTAACGAACAGATCTTAAACCAACCTCACCAGCGGTGTCTTGAAGTTCACAATCACCATTAGTTGGGCATGTCAAACAATCCAATGGATGATCTGATATATAAAGCTCCATAACATTTTTTCTTAAAGACTCTAGCCTTGGAGTTTGAGTATTTACAGACATACCAGATTCAACGAGTGTTGTACAAGAAGCGGGATAACCCTTTTTCCCCTCTATCTCAACCAGACACATCCTGCATGAGCCAAAGGACTTCAGTGAATCAGTCGCGCATAACTTCGGTATCTTTACTCCGTTCTCAGCTGCGGCCCGCATTACTGAGGTGCCTTTTTTGACCGAAATACTTTTACCATCAACAAACAAATTAATCATTTCTTGGTCGAGACTTTCTTGTGTACCAAAGTCCTTTTGTGGAGTATAAAAACTAATCATATCAGCATCTTAAAAACATTTTATGATGTAAAATCTTCTTTATATAATTCAAGTGCGCTTTTGACAGGAAATGGCGTCATCCCACCCATTGCGCACAGGGAAGCATTCTCCATCGTATCGCATAATTCTTCAAGCAAAATTAAGTTACTATCAACATCCTGTTGCAATCCAATTTTATCTAATACTTCCATACCTCGCGTCGAGCCTATCCTGCACGGTGTGCATTTTCCACATGACTCTATCTCACAAAATTCCATAGCAAATCGAGCTTGATCAAACATATTTGCGGTTTCGTCAAAAACAACTATTCCACCATGTCCTATCATGGCTCCAATAGCAGAAAATGCCTCGTAATCAAGGGGGGTATCCCATTGTTGCTTTGGTACGAAAGCTCCCAAAGGACCACCAACTTGAATTGCTTTTATTGGTCTTCCACTATGTGTTCCATTACCAAAGCCTTCAACAATCTCTTTGAGAGTTACCCCAAATGGAACTTCAATAAGACCTCCTCTTTTTATGTTTCCTGCCAATTGCACCGGCAAAGTACCCCTGGATCGCCCTGTTCCGAAATCTTGATAGAACGTTGCACCTTGCCCTAGAATTATTGATATTGCACCTAGTGTCAGAACATTGTTAACGACAGTCGGGCAACCAAATAGTCCCTCTATCGCCGGTAGCGGGGGCTTAGATCTCACCATTCCTCTCTTGCCTTCTAAACTTTCAAGAAGAGATGTCTCCTCCCCACAAATATAAGCGCCAGCACCAAGTCTGACCTCTAAATCAAAGGAGATATTCGATCCCAGCATATTCTTGCCAAGGAATCCTTCCGCATAGCATTTTGAGATTGCTGTATTTAGAGTTTTATGAGCATATGGATACTCTGATCTCAGGTAAATATAACCTTGATCAGAGCCAACCGCGGCACCAGCAATTATCATTCCTTCAATTAATTGGTAAGGATCCGACTCCATAAGAAGCCTATCCGCAAAAGTTCCAGAATCCCCCTCATCCGCATTACAAACGACATATTTCTTTGGATGTTTTGTGTCAAGCACTGTCTGCCATTTTATTCCTGTTGGGAATGCCGCACCCCCCCTTCCTCTCAAGCCTGAATTTTTAACTTCGTCAACTATCTCTTGAGGCTTCATACCTAAAGCCTTTTTTAACCCCTTAAATCCTCCCAGAGCAGTATAATTCTCAAGACACAGTGGATCTCCTATACCAGCTTTTGAAAATGAAAGTCGGCTTTGATTCTGCAAGTATTCAATTTCTTTCGTATTTCCTAAAAACTTTTCATTACCCGTTGCTAAATTTTCAAAATCATCAGCTTCGAGCAATTGCATAATCGGCAGAACATCACTGGGCACAACATTTTTGAATGAAAACCTGCCATTGTTATTTTCAAATTCAATCAATGGCTCTAACCAAAACATTCCCCTTGAACCATTTCTGATCAATTGAATGTCTGAGCCATTCTCTTTTAAAGCATTCTCAAATATTTCCGCCACAACGTTGCTCCCCAAAGCAATTGCTGTTGTATCGATAGGCACGAATATCTTTTTTATCATCGCGCTAAATCCTCATCGCGAGTCTTACTGAGCTTAATATCAGAAATTAGATTATCAAAACTATCTGGAGTGACTCGCGCATGAATATCGTCATCTATTCGAACTGAAGGTGAGCACGCGCAATTACCCAAACAGTACACTGGCTCAAGATAAATTAACTGATCTTTGGTAGATTCTCCATAGTCGATCCCTAATGAGGTTTTTACATGCTTTTCAAGATCTCGAGAACCCATTGCCTGACATGCCTCAGATCGGCAAATCTGCACCTTATGGCTACCAACCCTCTCTTTTCTGAAGTCATGATAAAAGCTAATGACTCCTGACACTTCCGCTGAGGATAAATTTAACTTTTTAGCTAGCAACGATATTGCTTCCTCTGGTATGAAATTGAGACGATCCATTATCGCATGCAATATCGGCAAGAGAGAGCCTTCCATGTCAATGTGATCTCTAACGATATCTAATATTTCAGCTTTATAATTCAATAATTTACTCCAATTCGGTGTATACGATTGACGGTCTTAATGATACCAGTCAGCGAGTAATTATGACAAAAATTTAGAGTGGAAATTTATATGTTCTTCAATGAAACTCGAAATAAAAAAGTAGCTATGATCATAGCCCTCTTGATATCTAATATTCACTGGTAAATTATTGTTTTTACAAATTTTTATGAGAATTTCAGTATTTAACTGTTCTGAAAGAAACTGATCAGAGGATCCTTGATCAATTAGAACCGGTGAGCATGTTTTAATATCCTTCATAAGTTCGCTGGCATCATATCTTGACCAATCCCCACTAGAGCGAGGATCGCCACCTAAATAAAGCGAGAGCGCTTTCTGGCCCCAAGGACATTGGCTAGGAGCACAAATAGGCGAGAATGCTGAAATCGATGAGTAAACAGAAGGATTTCTCAAACCCATCACCAGTGCACCATGGCCACCCATAGAGTGCCCTGATATTGAAATTCTTGATGAATCAATTGGGCATATTGACTCAATCAGTCGCGGAAGCTCCTCAAGCACATAATCATACATCTGATAATTTGTCTTCCATGGAAATTTGGTAGCGTTGACATAAAACCCTGCGCCATGACCGAAGTCATATGCACTTTGCTCATCATCTGGAACAGATTCGCCCCTTGGACTAGTATCAGGACAGACCAAGATAATTTTATTTTTCGCTGCATACTTTTGTGCCCCAGCCTTAGTAATAAAATTCTCATCATTACAAGTCAGACCCGAGAGCCAGTATAATGCGGGTAGCTTCTCACCTTTTCGAGTCGGAGGGATATATATAGAGAAATTCATTTCGCAATTCAATATTTCAGATAAGTGCGAATATCTATTTTGACTACCACCAAAAGATTTTGAGGCGGCTAACTTCTCGAAAGATGACATTTAAAATTCCACCACCGATCGGATGCTTTTACCCTCATGCATCAAATCAAAAGCATCATTTATTCTACTCAACGGCATTTTATGAGTGATTAAATCATCAATATTTAGCTTACCTTCCATATACCAATCAACAATTTTCGGGACGTCTGTTCTTCCTCTAGCTCCACCAAATGCCGTGCCTCTCCATGATCTTCCTGTTACCAATTGAAACGGCCTAGTTGAAATCTCCTTGCCAGCGCCAGCTACCCCTACGATACAACTTTCTCCCCACCCCTTGTGACAACATTCCAATGCCTGTCGCATTACTTGTACATTACCAATACATTCGAAACTGTAATCTACTCCGCCATCAGTTATCTCAACAATATGTCCTACTATGTCATCAACATCTTTAGGGTTTATAAAATCTGTCATCCCAAATTTTGTAGCAATATCTTTACGGGTGTCATTCAAATCAATCCCGATGATTCGCCTCGCTCCAACCATTTTTGCACCCTGGATAACATTTAATCCAATGCCTCCCAGTCCAAAAACAGCTACCGTTGAACCCGGTTCAACTTTCATGGTGAATGCTACTGCACCAATTCCAGTCGTTACCCCACATCCGATATAACAGATCTTATCAAATGGTGCGTCCTCTCTAACTTTTGCGACAGCAATTTCAGGTAAAACTGTATAGTTCGAGAATGTTGAGCAACCCATGTAGTGAAGTATCCTTTGTCCATCGAGAGAAAATCTGCTAGTTCCATCAGGCATTAATCCCTGACCCTGAGTGGTGCGGACAGCCTGACACAAATTTGTTTTTGGATTCAAACAAAAATCACAACTTCTGCATTCAGGTGTGTAAAGGGGAATAACATGGTCACCTGGCTTCAGATCCTTCACGCCTTCACCAACATCAACAACTACTCCAGCCCCCTCATGACCAAGTATCGCAGGAAATGCGCCCTCCGGGTCATCACCAGAAAGAGTGAACGCATCTGTATGACAGACTCCTGTAGCTTTTAATTCAACCAAGACCTCTCCAGCTCTTGGACCATCAAGATCAACTTCGACTATTTCTAGCGGTTTTGCGGCCTCGAAAGCCACAGCTGCCATTGTCTTCATAACTTTCCCTCTTCGACTTGATTATCGCTCGTTTATTTTTGTTTGAATAATATCATACTCACCTTTTAAACAATCAACCAGAAGCAAACCACACTGTGTTTTAGAAATAAAAAAAAATGTTACTATAACGAAAAAATGACAATTAAGAGGGTGAGAAATGATAGAGTTAATTATGGCCTCAATGGTTCTAGCACTGTTTCAATCTTTGCTACCAACACTTATAAATGCGAAAAATCTCAACTACTTTGTCTCAAACAGAGATAAGGATATAGATCTTCCACCTGTCGTCGCGCGAGTAAAAAATGCAGCAAGAAATTTATTGGAAAGTCTGCCAATTTTTTTAACATTAGCGACACTAGCGATTATTAACGACATTGATGTTGCGCAAGAGGCAACAGCCTGGCTTGTATTTAGGTTAGCATACTTGCTCTGTTATGCCGCTGGAATAGCATACCTAAGAACTTTGATTTGGTTTGGTTCGGTCGTTAGCCTAATTACTATGGGCATTCAACTCATTTGAAACAATCGAGAGAATCAGCTTTGGTTAGATTCCTGGTCAGATAGAATAGGTTTCCAGTAAACCACACCAAAAAATAACACTGCTAAAAAATTATAAATCTTGCTGCGCCCTGTTTTTGCAAGTCGAGTTCTTACCATTAAGTATTCAACTAGGTGAGCGAGAATCATAATAGATACAGCTAGGTTTATTATAAAATCAAATGGACTATTTAGACCCGTTATCTGAGCAATAAACGCTAATGCCCAAAAAGAAATAAGTGTAATTACAGCGATAAGCTTTGATTTTTTAATTATGCACCTTCTTTACAATACGATGTTCAATGTCATTTAAAATAGCAAAAAATCAAGTTAAAGAGCAAGCTCTCGGCCAATTGACAGGTATAAGGCAAATGAATTACGCTCAAATCAAATGTTCCAAAAACATAGGTGTCGTATGAGTAAAACAGTATCCCTAACCATTAAAAAAAATCTAGCTGAAATCACTATGGATGATGGCAAAGCAAATGTTTTGTCTCATTCGATGTTTGAGCAATTAGAAAAAGCCTTTGACGCGGCTGAGAATGAGAAAAAGATTGTTTTGTTGAGAGGGCGAGACGGTTTATTTTCAGGTGGATTTGATCTAAAAGAGATATCAAAGGGGCCGAAAGAGGCAATTGCATTAACTACCAGAGGATCTCAGTTCGCCCGACGTATAATAGCTTTTCCAACACCTGTTATAGGACTCTCAACGGGACATTGTATCGCGATGGGCGCATTTTTGATGCTCGCTTGTGATTACAGGATTGGATTAGAAGGTGAATTTAAAATTGGTTTAAATGAAACACTCATTGGAATGACCATGCATGAATTTGGGATAGAATTAGCAAGATATAGAATTCCGCTAGATTATTTTAATCGGAGCGTTATCAACGCTGAATTATATTCACCAAAAGCCGCCGTCAAAGCGGGTTTTTATGATTCCATAATAAAGCCAGAAAGTATTGAAGAAAGCGTTTCTTCAATCACTCAACATTTTGAAAGTCTGAATATGAGCGCATTTGCAGGCACTAAAGTAAAGTCCCGAAAAAATTTATTCTCTCTCTTGGATAATTGTATAGATATCGACAAAAATATGACGGTTGTTTAGCCCTGCCGAAGAAGATTAGTTTTCAGCAGATAGCCAGTTTTTTGGCTTTATCTCCCTCAACATGTAAATGAAAATTGTATCCAAAATCGCTATTGCGAATTTAAAAATATATTTAGATAGCGCTATTGCAGCTGCTGTTGAAAAATCGAGTTGCCCTGCCAGAACCCAGACAAACGTATAAATAAATGTATCTAAGGCTTGAGACAACAAGGTGGATAGATTATTCCTCAACCAAAGCATTCTTGTGCCAGTGATAGATTTAATTTTGTGGAATATCCAGACATCAAAGAGTTGGCTAATTAAATAGGCCGTAATAGATCCAATCACAAAGATAGGAGAGTAGACGGCAAGAGTTGAAATCGCGTTATGGACTTCATAGGCTGAGTCAGCGACATCTGAGGGAAGAAAGAAAGTACTTAAAACCAGGGTTAACATAACCGCAATATTTGCAAGCGCGCCCAAAATCACTGCCCTATTTGCCTCTCTTCGTCCATATTTCTCGCTCAACAGATCAGTAGCGAAATAAATGCCAGAATACATAATAGCGCCCATACTCACTGTAAAAGTACGGTCGAAGATCACAACATCGCTAACCTTACCTCCCTGAAGGTTGCTTAAGACAATCCCTAGCACAATAGCTAAATAGAGACCTTCTTTCCCAAAAAAATAAAATAAAAGAGATGCCAGCAAAAGATCATAGAAAACAGTGATGACCCAGAGTGCCTCAGGGTTATTGATAAGGAATTCCATTATATTAATCAGCTAATTAGACTGCCCTTGTTAACAATAGCCAAAGATATCGAAATGAAAACACATTCGCAAACACACTCGCAACGTAAGTAAAGGCAGCAGCTTTCAAAACTGACCTACAAGCATCGTGATACATATGGGGAATTTTTTCCTGAAGAATTGGCATCGCTCTGTTGAAGCTCGCATCAATTTCAACCTCTAAAGTAATCAGGTGTGTAAACAATCCAATCAATGTTGAAATTAAAATAATTATCACGCAAATTTTAAGGAAGGAATACGCACCCGTTGCCAATATTGCAGGCACTGCAAACAACATGACCGTATTTGATATGCGAGATAACCATGACGTTTTTTTAATAATATCTGTTCTTTGTTTGAGAGGCTTATAGTCATTATGATCCTGAATAGCATGACCGATCTCGTGACATATAATAGAAATAGCTGTCAAACTTTTTCTATCAAACCTATCGGCTAGAAGCCTTACTGTCTTATTTTCCGGATCATAGTGATCAAATGTTTTAGTCTCCTCGAACGAGACGTTCGTAATCTCAAGTTCTTTAAGAATGGTATTTCCTAACTCGCGAGGACTAAAAGGCATTTCTTCTAAGACTCTGTCATTTTTCTTGAAGGTATATTTCAACCATAAAGATGGAGCAACAAAAACTAAAATAAAAAAAATAGTGTATATCAAAATATATTCTCCGCTATGCAAGAATCATACGTAAAAATCCGCATTAAGTCTCAGGCACTTGCAATCAGTGCATCCATAATGTTATTTTTTCTACATAAAATCGATATCAATAAAAATCAGTACTTAAAATCACACAGGATGGATAAAGATGATGTTTTTAAAGAAATTCTTATTGTGGGTTCATGATAGCTGGAGCGTCGTGATGGACGCTAAAATAAATCCTTTGAAGTACTTGCCAGATAGAAGTCTTCAGGCATATTTTATGATTGTCCTATTCGTAATGTGGAGCGCTTTTTTTGCTCTAATAGCAGCTTACTGGGGTGGGATTTTAGGTGGCTATAGCATTTGGAAAAGCATAGTTCTGCACTTGTCTCTCATCATACCAGTCATAATAACCAACGCGGTGTTCAGAGGTGCCGAAGAATACGGACATGATTGGCTAGTTAAGTGGAGAGCCGATCTAAAAAAATAAATAATATCTAGGCCATTACTAAAACGAGAGCTGACCAAAAACAATGATTAAATTAGAGAGAGATGAAAATATATTCAAACTGATCTTGGATAATGGCGAGAATCGTTGGAATACTGAGCTTGTAAGAGAGATTGATACTGCATTGGATGAAGTTGAACAATCGCAGGGACCAGCAGCTCTAGTAACTTCTTCATCGGATAATAAGTTTTTTTCAAATGGACTTGATTTAGATTGGATCTCATCTGCCCCCTCAGATGAAAGGGCAGCATTCACGAAGGAATTTATGGCGCTCATGGGAAGAATCATTACCTTCTCAGTGCCATCAATTTGTGTTGTAAATGGACATGCGTTTGGCGCAGGATTTATGATGGCTTTGGCGCATGACATACGTTATATGAGAAGCGATCGAGGCTATTTATGCGCAAATGAAATAGAGATTGGAATGATAATTCCAGATCCAGAAATAGCACTTTTTAAGCATAAACTCTCCGCAAATGTCTTTTTCGAAACAGTCCAGCTCGCAACAAGATGGACAGGATCGACGGCAAAAGCTGCAGGAATAGTCTCTGAGGCATTCGAAATTGATGTACTAAAAGACCAAGCTTTTGAAAAAGCTAGGTCAATCGCCCGGCTTGGCTCTAATCGAAAAGTTTATGGTGGCATGAAAGAGAGATTGTTCGGAAAATCAGCGCCCAATAATAGTCTTGATGGTGCCGCTCACCTTTTAAAAGAACAAACCTAAAAGAAAATCCCAAAAACTGCAATGCCAAGGAAAGAATCATTAATCTGCTGTTCTTATCGAGATTAATAAATATTTGTCGATTAATTGATCTTCCGAAATAGTGGTTAGTAATAATAACTTTATCAATTGCCTAGCTATTTTTTATTAAGAATACAATTTACGATTTCTTCAGCGTGTGTGTTTTGAAGGAAATGATTAGCGCCGGGAATTGGTGTGAATGATCCATTCATACTTTTAGCCCACTTCCTTCCCCAATTCTCAGTAAATATTACATCCTCAACACCCCAAATGAAGTCCACTTTTTTATTCCAACGCAAAAGACTTTTATAGTGCATCTCTTGAGCCGCAGCATTACCATTTTGATAGCTATTTAGTGGAATAGATAAAGGGAAGCTCCGATAACCATTATAAGCACTATCAGGCAGTCCTCTCAGAGGCGCATGGTAACCATCATACATTTGCTGTGCTTCAATAGATAAATCTAGTTTCTTTTTAAGAGCAATACTTTCATATAGTTGTTTTCTGGTAATAAGACCTCCATCCATGAGAGGTATTAAAGCAAGATCAGGTTTTTCATGACAGTAAAAACCGCCCTCTTTCCAGCCCTGAACCCAACTACTAACATTGTCACAATACTCATATCCATCATGATGTAACCAGGTATTCATAATTACTAGTCTTTCAAATCGCGCAGGCATCATTGCTGCTTGGGCCAAGCCTGTAGGACCTCCCCAATCTTGACAAATCAGGGTAATGTTATTTAAGTCTAAAGTCATAATTAGTGACGTTAATACCTCAGTATGTCGCGCAATGTTATACCAGTTAATATCAGTTGGTTTATCTGATTTACCAAATCCTAGGTGATCAGGTGCAATAGATCTGTATCCCGCTTCAGTCAAAGGAACAATAAAGTCTCGATATAAATAGCTCCAAGTCGGCATTCCATGTATTAAAAGCATAACCGGACCATCGCGGGGACCCTCGTCTAGGTAATGCATCCTCATATCTTGCCAAGAATGGAAATGTGGAGAAAACTTATAGTCAGAGAGATTATCGAAATTTGCCTCGTTAGTTCTAATAAAATCAGTCATTTATAATCACCAAATAATTACTATTTGTTTAGCTCACGTTCATTGCACAAATCTTATTTCCTGAAGGATCCAAGAGATATGCCAAATAAAAGCTAAACCGATCTTGAGTTCTCAAACCAGGTGGATCTTCGATAGCAATACCACCATTATCAAGTCCAGCTTTATGCCATGCATCCACGATTTCCGTTGAATCTGCATTGAAACCCAAAGTTGATCCATTTCCATGCGTAGCCTCTTCACCATTAAGTGGCTCGGTGATAATAAAGACACTCTTGTTATGAAAATACATATACCTTGTAATTCCTTTTAACTTATTTTGAATGCCAGATTTCGCTCCGAGCTCTTGCATGACAGCATCATAAAATTTTCTTGATGCCTCAATATCATTCGCACCTATCATGACGTGACTGAACATGTCCCCCTCTCCTATTTGTTATAGCTGTTATATTAAATTTTCTTCCCCGTTATAACCAAAGTACCAGACCATTGCTCTGTCTTATTTGATCGCCAAGTTGTCACTTCAGATAATCCAGATTCCTCAAAAATGATCTTCCAATCTGATTCTTTAATAAGCAACATTGGTGTACCCACTTTTGTCTCCCAGCAATGAGATTCAAAATTTTCATAGTAGTGATCAATACCAACAATTAACCTTCCATTTTGATTAAGCCAGTGCTTATAAATTTCTTTGACTATCTCAGATGGCTTTTTTAAATAATAAAGAACCTCCATAGAATGAATTACATCAAATTTTTCAAACGGTCGATAGGCATCTATATCTGCATGGATATATTCATTTTTTGAATCACGAGACTCTGCGTTGAAAATCATTTGCTGAGCACCGTCAACCCCAACTGCTCTTTTGCATAGACCATTTTCTGCTACTTGCCTCACTACCCAACCGTTGCCGCAGCCAAGATCTAAAAAGCTAAATTTTTCTCCCAACTCATATCTTTCATGATAAGCAAAATTCAACATTTCTTTAACAGCGGCAGCATGACCCTTTTCCATGCCTTCATCTTTTCCCTGTTTCGCCCATTGTCCAAAAATATCAACGGCTTTCTGCATTTTCATCTGCTTAGTCCCACTTACCAGAATTTACAAACAACGATATACATTAAATCTGTCTTCGATATGATATAGCCTCAATGATTAAAATCTAGCTCTTTTACCTGAGACTTTTCCACTTCCAGATTTTCTTTAGGACTGCCTTTAAGAGACAAATTGAAAAATGACACAATGTAGTAGCTCATTTGTTCGTGGAATCGTTTGGCCAAAACCCCATCAGTCCAAGAGGAATGTCTAGCTCGTTTAAATATTTGTAAATATTTTGAGGGCAAGGTTTGATTATATGCCCCGCCAGCTTCAATTAATTCTGTTGATATTCGGCGATCCTTCGAGCCTCCCTGATAAAGTGTTTTGACATTACTCATATTGATAATCTGTTGTTGTACTGCAAAGGGCTTATGCCATGGAGATAGTAAAGCGATAGCAATAACTTCATTTCGCTTCCAAGCATCCCAAGCTCCAGCAAGTCCCATACAGGTGTAGCCGCCCATAGAATGCCCTGTGCAACCCACTTGTTTAAATGAATTGATGTACTCCGCATAATTACTAGAGGGTAAGGCATCCAGCACCTTGTGAATATCGTCTTTTCGATTGCTATTGGTTTGCTTTGTCCACCTCTCAGGTTCTCGCCAAGGCAAATCAGGCTTTGTGCTTCCCGAAATGCAGTCTGCATGCTTTGGTGAAACTACTATATAGCCTGCACTGGTAAGACGATTCTGAATGCCTGAATAATTAGTTGGGCACGCTCCCATTCCATGTGAAAAAATGATCAGTGGGTAAATACCATTATCAGGGCGACGAATTTCAATTTCTACGCCTTCTATCGTTTCTGTATTTAAAATAACTGCGATGGATGGAAGCGCTTGTGCCGTTAAAGATAATAAAATCAAAAAAGATTTAATGCTAAAAAAATTCATCTCTGTGACCTTAATATTTGTATATTGCGTTTGCGCGTTTAATCGCTTCTTTAAAAAAACTAGAAAATTGTTCTTGAGAGTAATCTTTATAATTAGTTAACAGCATTCATATAAATCCAAGAAGTATTAACCCAATAAATAATCCCATTTAAAGATACCCTTTATTGATTACCTAATCATAACTAAACAGCTCATCCCGTCAAATCAGAGCTTTGTTGAGTTGCCGATATGACTGTAAAGGCTTAGTAGTAATATTTGCTTTTTAATATCTTCTAACATTTATAGCTGACTAGCCGTCAAAAGGCATTAAATATTTCTTTCATATTCAAGAAGTAATATTGGAACAAATTTTTAATTTAAGAGTCTTTGTTTTGGTAGATTCAGTCAAACTTACTATTGTGGGTTCGGGTTATGTTGGTCTATCACTGGCAGTGCTATTGGCTCAGCATAACGATGTAACCTTATTAGATATTGATGGCTCTCAGGTTGATAAGGTTAATTCTAAGCAGTCAACTGTGGTTGATAAAGAAATAGAATCCTTCCTCACAAAAAAAGAATTAAGCCTTTTTGCAACCTTGGATAAGCAAGGCGCATACAAAGATGCCAGCTTTATCGTTGTTGCAACACCTACCAATTATGACCCTGAGACCAATCGCTTTGATACCAGTTCTGTAGACAGCGTTGTAGATGATGCCCTTTCCATCAATACAAAGGCTTTGATTGTGATTAAATCGACTATACCGGTTGGTCATACAAAACGGTTACAACAAAAACACCAAACTAATCGGGTAATTTTCTCCCCTGAATTTCTTCGAGAGGGTCAGGCACTTAAAGATAACCTTTACCCTTCACGTATCGTTGTTGGCAGTCAGTTGGATGTGGCTAAAGAATTTGCTGGATTATTAGTTCAGAGCGCTATGAAAGATGATATAGAAACGCTATTTATTCGCTCGACCGAAGCTGAAGCGGTTAAGTTGTTTGCTAATACTTTTCTTGCTATGAGGGTTTCATTCTTTAATGAGCTCGATTCTTATGCCTTAGCCCATGATTTAGATACCAAAAGTATTATTAAGGGTGTGTGCCTAGACCAACGAATAGGTGATGGCTATAACAATCCATCCTTTGGTTATGGTGGTTATTGCTTGCCAAAAGATACAAAGCAGCTATTGGCTAACTATGAGCAGGTACCACAAAATCTTATTCAGGCGATTGTCTCTTCTAATATCACTCGCAAAGACTTTGTGGCTGAGGAAATCCTAAAGTTGAAACCAAAGATTGTCGGTTTTTATCGTTTGGTGATGAAAGCGGGTAGTGATAATTTTAGATCGTCCGCTATTCAAGGGATTATGAAGAGAATAAAAGCTAAGGGGATTGAGGTGGTGATCTATGAGCCTACCCTGCATGAAGAAATATTTTTCGGCTCAAGGGTCTTAGGAAATATCGATGAATTTAAGCGAAAAAGCGATATTATAGTTGCTAATAGACGCAGCGATGCGCTTGAGGATGTGCATGCTAAGTGCTTTTCTAGAGATCTTTTTGGGGATAATTAAATTTGGCGATTTTCTTAATTTTAAGACTAATGATAGACCCTATGTTTACCCCTTCACCTATTACTCAAAGAGTAAACCTTTATATATATACATACCAATAGGTATAGGAATATTTAATCTTCTCCAAATCGCGAGGGTATTATTTAAATATGAGATTATTCATCCTTTTACTATCAGCTATAGCCTCATTTAGCGTCGCTCAGACTATGATCAACGACAAAATCGTCATCGCTCATCGAGGTGCATCCGGCTATCTTCCTGAGCATACGATTCCTGCATATACCTTTGCTGTTGCTCAAGGTGCTGACTTCATCGAACCTGACATCGTGATGACAAAGGATGAAGAGCTGGTCATCTTGCATGACATATACCTACAAAATACCACCAACGTTAATGAAGTTTTCCCGAATAGACAAAGGAAAGATCTTAACTATTATGTTGCCGACTTTACCCTAGCAGAGATAAAAAAGTTACAGGTTCGCGAGCGGATTGACACTGCATCAGGCAAGGCAGTTTATGAGGGGCGATTTCCCCTTGATGCTAGCTATTTTACGGTGCCCACATTTAGAGAATTTTTAGAATTCGTCATGGGTTTAGAGAAATCCACCGGAAAACTAATTGGAATTTATCCGGAGATTAAGGCTCCTGCCTTTCACAAAACCAAGAATTTACCGATTGTGGAAAAGACTTTAGCGTTGCTTGACAATTTTGGATACCAAAAAAAACTGGACCATATTTTTCTTCAATGCTTCGATAAAGACGTCTTGCGCGCAATAAAAGAGGAAATGCACTCACCTTACCCGCTGATACAGCTAATTGGTGAAAATGCGTGGGGTATATCCTCGACTGATTATGATCTATTAATGACTGCTGAGGGGGTCAAGGAGATATCTGATTACGCGGTGGGTATAGGTCCATGGATTAATCAGATCATAGATGATAAAGGCTACGCCACGCAGTTTTTCTCTCATATCCAGAGTTCCTCGTTACTAATTCATCCATACACTGCAAGGAAAGATGATTTACCGAACTTCACGAAGGATTTTGATAACCTTCATGAAACTCTTTTCATCGAGCTCGATGTAGATGGCTTGTTTACTGATTTTCCCGATGTTGCGTCCAAATTCCTCCAAAATAGGGTTAAGCAGGCGCATCAAGGTGCATAAGAGATCGATTATATTCATGATATTTTAATGAGAAGTTTATGACTCATATAAAAAAGGGAAAGCACCTCAGTTAGTGGTTCATTTTTGAAACTCAAATTTGCAAGTAAACCTTTATAAATATACCACTAGGTATAGCTAAATTTACTTACCTTTTAAGATTAAATAGGCTCTACACAACCAATATCATCATTTCTAGGTGAATTAACCTTGGTGCTAACAGGATAAAACTCTATGTCCTCTGATGACTTTGAATCAAAAGCGTCCTCGCCAGATAGCCAACTATCAGCCTCATCATCAGCAATGATTATGGGCATTCTATGGTGAACTGTAGATAAGCTTTGAATGGCTTTTTTGGTTATAATTGCACACCCCTTCTCTCCATTATATTCAGTGTATATCCCCGCAAAATTAAACAAAGAATTATTCATGTGAAAGAAATAAGGTTGTTTTTTTTGTCAGTTCTAAGCCATTCAAACCAACCATCAGCAACGATCAAACACCGTTTAGCCATCTTAAAGCTGGGTTTAATGCTAAGAGTTTCTGACCTTGCGTTGATTAAGTTCATTGGGGTCTTCGCCCAAGTAGGATTATAAGACCACCGCATTAGGCTTGGTTCAGTGGTAAGTGTTAGGACTGAATGTGAAGGCGCAATGTTATAGCTAGCATCTATGTTCAACAAATGCTTATCTTTAACGGCTTTGGAGTTTTTTAAGGTGTATCTACCACACATAGATTAAAGATTCATATCAAAGACCGATTGGGCTGAGAAAAGGCACAATATCAAGAATCCAAAAGCCTCTGCAAGATGCCATGCATCAAGACGAAGGTATTTTTGACTATCAGCGTTACCAGTTATCGAGGCGAGCAATATCCCACAAAGATAGCCTAATGTTCCAAAAAAAATTGCTTGAGAACCTAAAGCAAGGATGCCCCCAATTAGCCATTCCATGTTCTCTGCACGATTAATACTGATGTACCATAATGCAATTACGCCAGCGCCCACATATGCCGCCACTTTGCCGCCATCAAGGAATACAGAGCTGTATTCAACTAAACCAAAATCGATGATAGATTTGCCAGTATTACGTCTCTGACGAACCAAACTCATCAAAATACAGCCATTTAGGATAATTAATCCATTGCCATTGAAAAGATTAACTAGATTTAAATTTGAGTGGCCAACAAGGAAAAAACTGAAGGGTAATGCAGACGAAATTATTAAAAAACTCCAAATCTTTACTTGGCTAACATATTTTTTATCATTTGAGTCTTCATTTTCTCGCATTAAAAAAAATGCAAGCGCACAAAGTAATCCTGCAATAAAGAAGGGAAGAAGAATATTGATCAAAGTTATCTCAAGGTTAGCCGTCTCTGCAATTGCAGAGGCATTCATTAGCTCGAGTAATGAAACAAGTAAACCAACAGGAATACTTACATAACAAAGTAGCCATATAGTACTTGTCCGAAAAAGAAAGTATCCAAGCGAAAGTATGGTAAGTATTGTGACAACCATTATGGCCAAACCGTGTAATCGAATTAATTTACCAGATGAGCTAAGCAAAAAATGTTCAATGCCAATGCTCAAAGAACCCCAAACTAAGAAGGAAAAGCCGACAAAACAAAGCACTTGCCAAACCAAGTTTGAATCCATGAGTGTTTCAATAATAATTTTTAAGCGTTTGTTAATAGATTTCATTAACTAGCAACCTCATGCTGAGTAGACTTTCCTTAATCTTGGTCCGTGCTTGCATTTGCTGGAGTAAATCCACCCTTTATCTTCCAGACACCGTCGTAATTCATCAAAAAATAATCAGCTGACGCAGTCAAAATGACGTTATCATCTTTGTCATACCTAGAGAAATTTATATTTACCATCGATGTTTCTAGATCCTCGTAAATCAACTCGAGCGAATTGATCTTTGAGTAACTCCACCCATTTTTTCGTAATTCCTCAAAATCGATAAAATCACCATATTTCTCTTGAACAATTTTTTCCGGGCCACTCAACCAGAAGAAGGGAGATGCTGTTGTCTCATTCAACAGATCGATATCAGCATTATTGAAGTTATCTATGTAAATAGACATAGTTTCAGTGGGGGTAATCTCTGGACTATCTGCATCCGTCTGCACATCAATATCAATACAACCGGTCAAGAATATCGCTGTAAGTAAAAGTAACCGTTTCATGACTAACTCCCTCTTGAGATTAGTTAGGTTTCAAACTGATTTTCTGAGTCAGTCATTATCTTCCGTGGCCCATTCGTCCGCTGCATGGTCAACCCGATTCTCAACCATATGTCTCCATTCTGGAGGATAAAGTCGGTCTGATAATCCTAAGTCTTGCCACTCCTCGTAGAGACCCTGGGTTATGATGTCATCCAGAGTTCTATTAATTGCGAGGTCATCTAAAAAACCCTGCCTGTACTGGTAGTATTGGCTTTCCATCCGCCATTGGACACCTTTCGCCCAAGTTCTCGCTCTGTATAATTCGGCTTCGGTAAGAGCATCCGCACCTTCGAGCTTTAGCTTCACCATTATTGCCGCTAAATCGTTTGAGAGCGCAAGATTCAGCATAGCCTGTTGCATTTCACTCAGGCGTGTTTGATACGCGTTCGTCATTGCGAGTTTTTGATTCTGCCGAAGTTCCAGGCCCACAAAAATAAGAGAACCAATGATGCCAACTACACCAAGGAAATTGGCTACTTTAGCGAATGATAGTGTTAACGGGATTTTCGGTGACATATAGACAACTCCAATTTAGGCGCTCATTCTAAAAGTATAACCAGATAATCAACCGTGTCTCAAATCTTGTCGGTTTTGGGACTATACTTTGCCGTGTCCCATAGTGTGTTTTAACAAGTAACCCTTTATATAAATACCTCTAGGTATAGGGATATATGATCCTAATCACTGGGCCGCATTATGATAAGCACTAACAAATCGCAATCTACTTAAGATTCTTTTAATTGACAAAGCCAATCAGAGATCGTTTTTTCAAGAGGTAAATACTCCATATTCAGATCATTCATACTCTTGAGATTCACTACATTGAAGGGATATCCAATGCTTGTTGCTATCTCTTTTCGAGTGGAATTTATCCTTTTAGCAATAAGCCACAAAAACCACTTCGGCAGAGTTTTCTTACCAATAACCAATGAAGGATCTAACTTCTTTAGAATCGCACCAATCTCAATTGTACCTGAGTTATGACCAGATATTAGATAACGTCCTGATGCTGAAGGGGTAAATCCCGCTTTTACATGTGCTTTGGCAACATCCCGAACGTCAACACATGCAATTTTATAGTCCGGCAACCCTATCCTAGAATCGCCATTCAAAAAACTTCTGAAGATATCAAACGATTCAGACGTGCCTGAGGGATTAATTCCAGGACCCATAACGAATGTTGGATTAATTGTCACTAGATCCCATCTAACTTGCTGCTTTCTGAGCCTCCAAGCTTCCTTTTCCGCCATTACTTTAGAAAAAGAGTAAGGACGGTGCAAAAGGGAAGATGTTGTATTCCAAAACTCTTCAGTAATCTCTAAATTAGGCATAGCAAGACTATCTTTATTAATCATGTGTGCTTGCTGCCCGTCATCATCTGCAAAGGTTTCAATAACAGTTCCATGAGTGTTGTCCTCAGAGAAATAGAACTCATACATCAGTGTGCCCTGTGAGGCTTTTTCAGCTATACACCACTCCGAAATAACTTTTTTAACACCCGCGAGGTCATTAATCTTAAAATTAACCATGGCAGTTATGTAAGTAGGTTTTTTCATACAATCACCTTTTCCCTAATATCAATAATTCAATAACGTCTTTGGATTGACGAGGTTTACGAGCGAAAATAAATTCGCAAATATCCCTATACCTATTGGTATATATTTAATTAACCTGTGATGAATCGTATATGTTTGGCCTGAAATTGGTGCACCAAGGGTATTTTAGATTTCAGTTTGCTCACCTGTGGGGCGTTTCTTTTGTCATCTTTACCAAAAAAAGGTTATTTATTATTGGTATGAATCGTGCTTAATATTTTTATGGTTGATAAGCTCATAAGGTGAGGCAATGAAATTTATTGACAAAAAAAGTCCGGTTCTTGTCACCGGAGCAACAGGTTATGTGGCGGGTTGTTTAGTTGAAGAACTTCTAAAACTTGGACTTACGGTTAATGCCGCAGTTAGAGACAAAAAATCTGAGAGTAAGCT
>CACJVE010000012.1 GCA_902596775.1 uncultured SAR92 cluster bacterium | reverse complement strand
AGCAAAAACAATACTTATCTTGTTAATTAATATTCTTAAAAAATTCATTCGATACCCTTTTTTTTAGCCATCATTGATTCTAAAGTCAGAGAATTTTATAAAGCGCCGAGATGAAGCCTGTTGTTTATTGAAGTAACTCTAGATACATATTATCAATTTGCACTCCGATGTTGCCATATGATGCGCCACCTGTTCTAAAGAGCAAATAATATGTGCCTGGCGATGAAATCTCAATACGCCCTGGAATCGAGTTTGTATCGCACCCTGTCTCCGTAGCATTACCTGAGTATGTTGTTACGGACGCACATTCCCAACTATTAAAAACTTTCAAGACCTTTATATCACCATTATATTCTGCCCCTGGAGAGGGCTCTGTTTTGCCTATGTATACTTCGCCCCATGCATCGCTCACTTCTTCATAATTGATTTCCATCTCAAACTGATAGATTCCGCTTGCTAAAGACAATTCTGTGTAAAGACCTAAGTGCTTCCAAGATCCTTCAACCGCTGAACTAGTCTCTGCAAATTTTGCTCTTCCATTCTCAAACAACACCGTTCCCATTGTATTATCAGATTCATATTGATTAACGACACTCCACCCATCTGAATTATCGAAACCAGCATTTGATATCAAGTTTTGGCCAACTGGCACTGATGGCTCGGGCTCTGGATCAGAATCAGGTAGATCGATCGGATCAATAACTGATGTATATTTGATTTCAGGAGCTGTTTCTTCGCCTTCCTCCGCCTGGGATGATTTCAAAACATAGGCATTCCACCCGTACACAAAACTATTCTGGTCACCTTTGTTGACTCTAAAGAATAAATATTTACCAGCTCCACTACCGCTGTTATAAGCCGCATTCAGATAGTTAACCAACTCAACATTTGCGTCATCTGAAGTTGTCACTTGTCCAATTTCAACAGAAGGAATCAAAAACGATTCTTGAACTAATACTCCTGCCTCTCCCCCGTTAGGAGCATTACTGGAAGGACCAATAAACCAATCAGCCAATACTAGATTATCTGTATCAGAAGTTCTCACAGCCCAGAGGTCTGCAGGAAAATCAAGCTGTCCTCCCTTTTGCGCAATGGTTACTTCAAGCTCAGCGGTAGAAAATGGATTAGCAATTTCACCAAAATTGGGCAATTGGAAAACCATTACTCCAACTGTCATACCAAAGTTCCCATCCGAACCACCATACCACTCACCAACATTTAATTTCCAAGACTCATTTCCTGACAAATTATCTCCATGCAAGCTCAGCGAACTTCCTGAAGCTGAATTTGAAATACCATTTGCTAAACCGGGAGTGTTATTTACCTCAGTTGCCCTTGCCTCAATCATGCCGTCAGAAACAAGCGAATATAAAGATCGACTTCCGTCATCTGGCTCAGTCGACCCATCTGAATCATCACGAACTAATTTAAAAGTCCAGTAGCCCCCAGAGTATGCAACAACGAGTGTCATCGTATCGGAAGTATTTGCAAATACCTGATACACAATTGAATCTGGTGCATCTGCTGGATCACCCAGCTCAGGCGCATCACTCACTACTTTCGGGATACCAATGTGAGCCCCAACTCCATATAGAGTTATTACTTTATTGACATCATCATAACTAAAAGTTGCTTCAACACTTCCATCGTGAGGAGTCACAGGTACCCCGCAACCGTCTTGACTCACACCTTGCCATGATTCTATCCATGTCTCTCCACCCATCAAATTCTCAAAGGTACCATCCTCAGAGAAAGAGAAAATATCATCAAATAAACAGGCCCTTTCAGCTACAGCGCCACTATCAATAACCCAAAATGAGGTATCTCCTGGCTGAGGACCAACTCCAATTGCGCCATACTCGGGAGCCAACTTCCAACCACCGATTAACATTTCTCGCGTTAATGTTACTGGCGCAACGTACTCATCCAAAAATATAACGTCGTCCCAATAATATGTTTCACCTGAGCCCTCAGACCCGAAATTAAAAAACACTGAAAGCGTGTCAAACACATAACTGGTATTAAGTTCTGGTGTCCCTGGAACTGTATCGTTGAAATCAAAAATTATTGTCTCCCAAGCATTCGCTAATGTTGTCATCGACTCAGTTTCAACACTATTAGCCGGATTACCAGATTCTTCCAGTTTGACTCTGATTGGAATCCCAATTTCTGGAGAATATATTCGGATAGAGATTCTAGTGAGAGCCTCAGTTAATGGATAAATTACTTGACCACGCGCAATCGTCGTTCCAGAGGCTGGCTCATTACCGTTTGTAGTTGCAACAACAGTATTCGTGCTATCGACAGGATCAGTCGTCAAATAACTATTATTGTTGCCAAAATCGACAATGTCGTAATCAACAATTACATCATTGAATGTAATAATCTCACCGATATTTAAAATCGAATCACTTCCAGTGCCAATATCACCCGTCGGCATTTCGTCAGTTGGTGTGAACTTTAACCAATTTAGATTAAACCCACCTGATGTTGTAGACACCCTGAGCACATACTCCCCTGCATCAAGAGTAATAATTCCGCCCTGAACCGTTGTCCACGACTGCCAACCACCTGTTGCTGGAACAGCTGTAGAGTCCACCAAGTTTCCATCGATGTAACACATAATTCCAGGATTACTTCCATTTTGACTTGCTGCTCGGTATGAAATCGCATAATTACCTTGAGAGGGAATAATCAATGCATACTCCATCCAGTCCCCTGCATCAATCCAACCAACATTCAAACCTCCACCTTCATCCTCCGTTCCTTGAGTTCCTATATCTCCCTCTGGAGACTGAATAGAAGATGTAAAGTATTCAGCTTCTATAATGATGGCCCCATCATCCTCGCAATATTTTTCATCTGTTTGATTAAAGGCTAACCAATTCAGATTGAAGGAGTCCCCAAGCGCCTCTAGACGCATTGTCTGAGGTCCCTCAGAGAGGGTGACCGGCCGATTAAAGGTAACCCAATTTGACCATCCTCCGGTCGGGGGTATATTAAACGTATCAACTAATTCATCACCAAAACGAAGCTCAAAACCTAAACTTCCAGGCTGACTTGCTACTCGGTAACTCGCTATATAACAACCATCAGCAGGGACATTAACATCCCACTCTATATAATCTCCGGCATCAAAATTACCAACATGATCGCTTAAATCACTATCCGTAGAAGCTCCGATGCTGACAGTTCCATTGGGAGCTGAAACGACACTTGTCCATTCTTCTGCTTCTACTTTGATATCATCTGGCTCAGGGGGAACCCATTCACAACCCTCACCATAATCTGCTCCTCCGTCCCCACCTAATTGAATGTCAAAATTCATAAGATTCATACCGCCGCCACTCACAATTCTAAGCTTTTGAATACCAGCCTTTAAGGTTATATCAACCGTAATGTCTTGCCAGGTATCCCAGCCACCTGTATTCGGGGTCGGTATATTTCCTGTTAGTTTTCTGCAGTCTGATTCAACAGAAATAAATCCCCCGACTCCACTTGCAGATGCCGTTCTCAAAGTCATTTGATAGTTTCCTGCTTGCGCAACATCAATTGTGTATTCGAGCCATTCGCCCGTCTCGAAAAAACCAACCATCGTATAGCCTTCAGCACTTGACTGGACATCCACCGCTTCGTCGGGTCTGTAGGCTTCACCAAGATTAATTGCACCTGTATCATGATACGCAACTCCTTCTCCACCATAATCATAGTCCGATGCCCAAATTCGACCGTTCGGTGCCAAACTATCAAACGGATGTGCAGAGTCTCCATCAGTTGGCACAGGCATTGGAGATCCAAAAAAAGGTCCTGGTGGAATTTCTGGCAAATCAGGAAGTGGCTCGACGAAATCAGTAAATGAGGAAACGATTCGATAACTATTGGCACCATTTCTCTCCACACCAGCTCCAATTACACCAGTCAAACCATAATTTTCACCATCAGTAACAGAAAGTGTTCCAATCAAATGAGCTGAGCCACTCCAAGGTCGCAGAGCAACATCCCCCGTCGGCAACTCAAACCATTGGAATTTTTGATTTATTCCAATTTTACTAGCTGTAGCTAGCAGTACCTCTCCATAGTCACTGACTGTAAGATAGTTGCCATTAGCAGCCTTGATCGCAACTGAGCCATCATCACCAGCATCGATTACCGTAAATTCATCATTACCTATCCCATCATAGTTGCGATCATCCGCTATAACTTTGAAGTACTCATCTATCCTCAAAAAAGCCTGATCGGATCGACTATAAATACCAACGGGTTGATCAAATGCGATTGTTGGAGACCCACTCGATGGCCAAGTTGTGTCTGGATTCTCAGGTCGCCAGACTGTTCCATAAGAATCTAGATAAGTTTTGAATCGGTCGAGCTCCAAATCATTGGCTGCTAACCATTCAAACTGAGTCCACCCAATGTGATGACTCTCAAAAACTTCATTAAATCCTTTTTTTGTATCGCCCGGATAAAATTCAGTGCAAAGTAATGCAGGATAACGGGTGCTTGTCTCAAAGGCATCGATTGTGCTTTCAACCTGAGCGATGTCCCAGTAAGCATGAAATGCAAATCCAGCATTTTCCCAAATCCCAGGAAACTGCTCTGCCAGTCCGTCTGCACCACTGATCGCCTGAGATCCACCAAAAAATGACATGAATGACCCAAGTAAAATCATCGTGTCAGGGGCAACACCTCTTATCGTCTCATACATTTGAGCTTGCTTAGCCCAATCGTCAGATGTCCAGTTTCCGTTTATGCCCGTAACTGGCTCATTATGAGCTTCGTATATTACATGCGTCTCATCTTTATATTTTTCGCCGTAAAGATTCCAGAAAGCCAGAGTTTTCTCCATACTATGGATTGCTCCATTTTCGCCATTATTTCCCATAGTGATAATCAGATACATCTTAGCTTCTCTGGTTAATGCAACCAGCTGATCTGCGAGCGCTTCGTTTATTCCGACAGGATCTGGATTTTGACCTGCATCGCCCTCAAGGTAAACATGAACAGTATTAAACCCATACTCATTAACTAATAAATTCAGCTGGTCTATCGATGGCAAATTTGCAGGTAAACTTCCGTAAGGATCACCGCCGTCAAAAGATAGGCTTACACCTCTAAGTGCTGTATTCAGATCAGATCTGATCACGTTGTAACCTAAAGAAGTATCAATATGTGGCCGACCTCGAACGTCAACATCGTTTAACGTGCGGTCCGGTATCTCGCCAAGAGGTCCATCTGGTGATGCGTCCTCGTCAGGAATATTTTCTGGGATATCCAAGAACTCGTTGCCACTTTCAACACCACAACTGCTAATTAGGAATAAGCACAGCACAAAAAGGATCGCTTTTGGAATTGGGCTAACGTTTATTTTCAATTTTAAATACCATCCCATAAATATGTTCTCAAAATAAAGATCATGACTATACTTTCCCTCTAATTTTTCAATTAACGATTCAGCTGATTGAGCACCATCGTTCTTATTTTTCTTGCGTTAGATTCATCCATCGGACTCAGAATTCCAAGCGCATCGTCTGGAATGTGTGAGTGACTATTTTCATCATTTTCGAAAATATAGTAGTCAAACATCTGCTTCCAAGCCTTTTTTTGATCATCTGGTAACTGCCTCATCGCCATAAGTGCATGATTCAAAACCGCAGAAGGATTTCCCATATATTTTGGGGATTCACGCCACCAATAGTTTACTAACACATTTAGATCATCAAAACTCTCAACATGGTGCCACCACATACTCGGTACGATCACAGCATCGCCCGGTTCCAATTCAGCAACCAACGCATTTTTGAGAGCCTCTTTAAATCGAGGAAACTTTTTATAATCAGGCTTTTTAAAATCTACCGTACTGATAGGCTGTCCACCTGGCGCAAAATCAATTGGTCCGGGATATAAATTAGAAACTTGATCAGGAGGGAATAAAGTAAATGTCCGTCTACCAACTGCGCAGCACGCGATGTTGCTAGGTAAATCAAAATGTGCTGATATACGACATTTATTCCCTATCCAAATACTCGCAAGCACATCGTCTCTATCCAATACAATATTGTTATCCTCATTAAAACCCGGCAGCCATTTTTCAATCTCGGTGGAAGCCATATATAAAGTAGGAGCTTTTGTTTCGCTTGCATATTGTAAAATTCGACTCAACAAATTATCCATACTGGTTGTTAGCGACTTAAAATTAAAGCCTGAAAAATCCTCGTTATAAAAAATACGCTGAGCAGTATCAGATTCGCCAATCACGATATTTACCGGTTGTTGGTTATAAAATTTGAGTAAATATTCAACTGCATCCGAAATTGATTTTTGAGAAATCTCAGTTAGCGGCCAATTTGAGATAAAATTTCTCAAGATAATTGGAGTTTGGGTATTTATGACCTCATCCGGCAGAGTTTGAGAGGAGTTATAGGATAACTCAGCTGCAAAATTTAGTGTCGCCATCATGCTGCCTCAGAATCTTTAAAGTGAATCAACCTTTTAAAATTCTCGAAGGAAGCGATCATCATATAAACAGCTTGGAGATAACCGGACGACATTAACTTTTGAATTACGTCTAAAGACAGGGAATTTAGTTTATTTTCAGCAATCGTATAAAATCCTCGTAAGGTGTTTTTACTGCCGTCGCTCAAACAAATTTCTAACGAAAAATCCTCTATCAAATCATTAGCCAAAAGAATTTCAATAAAATTTTTACTATGCTGACGCCCCTGATATATGGCTTCTAGGACGTTTCGAATACCCTCAAGAAAACTACTGTTACCACCTTGCTTCAAAAATACCTTCTCTCCATCCGATCTGCTGACTCTTGGATGATCCATATCAATATGAATCATTGGCTCAACGTTCTGTAACCCGGTCTCGGGCGAAGGCTCTCCTATTAGAAAAGGCCCTTTTTGAAGCATTAGTGGGACATATTGTGAACGCCAATTACCATCGACGAAAAATAGGTTTTCATTATCTTCAAATCCAAGAACTGCTGCACAATGGAATTGCCCAGTGTCGGGATCCTTACAAAAACAAATTGGAAATTCGGATTGCAGCTGACGAAATTCATTTGGAAACGCCAATACGGTCGGAGTATTATCTCCTAGATCCAGCGAGCGATCTGCAATGACTCTCAAATCCCTATGAGAAATATTATTTAACAGTTCATGGTTTGCCATTACTACAACTCGTACCTAAGACCAAAATTGTATCTTGCATGACCAATTGCAAATTCCCTCAACTGATAGGTCGATCTCCCATGAATCCTTTGATGCTCTTCTGTAAGGTTGATGCCCTCCAAGAAAATAGATAGTTGGTCATTTATCTCATAACTCATATTCATATCCAGTTGGTAATATTCTTCAACAAATAGTGGATCTCGAGATGCTGACGACAAGAACTGATCTCGCCAATTCAAAGCAAATCGCACTTGTAGTCCATTCTTGTCATAGAAACCTACTAAGTTGGCGGTATCACTCATGCCAGGGACAACCCACTGCTCTTCATTGAGATTAATGTCATAATTTAGGTTTCCATCAACAATCGTATAATTTGCCTGGAAACCAAAACCGCTCTCACCAAAGCTGTGTTGAGCCATAACTTCCCAACCCTTAACTTGAGTTTCCCTTTGATTTATAGGGATAGTTACATCAAAAATAGCAATGGGATCTCCTGCAACTCCCGTGACAACAACCTCAACATCTTCCCCTTCACCCGTTACAACAACACCATCTTCGTTGGCAAAATTTTCCGCATAATATTCATTAAGATCTCCTACGTCATAATCAAATCGCGGGTCGCCACCTGTAAGATCTTGCACAGCTTGATTGTATAAATCACCATTAATTGGAGTGAATAAGTCCTTAAACAAAGGTTGATTTTCAAAAGTTTGATTCACAATGAAATTGTCAACGTCTTTAGACCAAAATCCTATCGAGGCATAACTTGCATCGTCGTAGTACCATTCGAGGGATACATCTATATTTTCTGACTCCATTGGAAGTAACTGCGGATTGCCTCGTCTTCCTCCTCCGCCATCTGGGCCGAGGTAATCAATGATTAATGCGCCTTTTAGATCGTTATACACAGGTCTTGTAACAGTCAAGCTATACGAAGTTCGAAAAATTAGGTCATCGATCAATTCAATATCAAAGTCGAGGCTAGGAAGGTACATGCTGTAGGCTCCATCAATTTCCGAAAATCCCTGCACAGTATTTCCCTGTTCATCTTTTTGTTGATACAAATTAAATCGGTTATCAACGATGCTCCATTCAACCCTGTCATAAAGTGGCACCAAGGCTTCTGAATGAACATCAGTCTCTTCATATCTCAAGCCATAATATAGATTTATTGGACGATCTCTAAAATCCCCAACCCAATGAGTTTGAAAGAATATGGCATTTGAAGTTTCAGTAGTAATTTCATCTAAATCAAAGTTATATGACGGGCAAAAACCAGTCAAACAAGGGCCTCCATCACCTACAACGTCACCGTGACTGCCATCTCTCAAAAGCTGCTCTGCACGATCTATCAGTTCTTGAAAATCCCACGTGAAGAAATTCATAACTTGACGAGGATCATTACTCCCAGGAAGACTATCAAAAATACCGGCCATCGTATCGATTCTCAAAAGATCTGCTATATCACCTGGCGTACCAACACCACTCCATGCATTTCTCGCAACACCTTTAGATTGTCCTCTGTTCGCAACCTCCACCCTTGCAAATCCAAAGCTAATGCTATGCCCCTTATCAAAAAAATATTCCCCATCAAATTGAAATTGCTGAACATCCATTCTGTTATTAAAGCTTCCAAATGAACTTCCCGACAACTGCATATCATTCACATCAAGCTCACTGACTTCTGAAATCTGATTAAATGAATTTCGTTGCCCAAGCTGAACCTCCAAAATAGGCATTCCATCTGAGCTGAAGTAACCCGAGGTGGTGATTCGATTGAGTGCTGCCACAGCCATTGAGCCGCCTGAACCATGCTTGCTATTAGGTTTGGCCTCTCCACTTGAATCGTGATAATCAAAATTAAGAACTAAGTTATCTGAGACTAGCCACTCCATATTTGCGCCTAGTGATTTATTCTCATCCACAGTCGCATAGAGACCTACACCTTGCAGATTATCAGCTGCGCATCCAACCTGCCGGTACATTATTGGAGACCAAATGTTCCCTTCATTCACCCACTCACTTTCGCGAGTCGCACAACCTGGATCGAACCAGGCAGATAAATCCTGATGTTGAGTGTTCATCTGATTCTCTGCATATGTGTAATCAACAGTTCCAGTTATGCTCTCAAGAGGACGCCATTGGAATGTTAATTGTCCATTTATTCTTTCTCTCCGAAAATCATCAAGATTGTATTGAATATTGGTTGGAATAGCGTAGATACCATCGACCACTTCATCTGGAAAGCCCAGTGCAGAGGAATCTCCAACAGCGATAGATCCCCACTCTGCGTCAGCAGAATTATTATCTATCTCATCTTGGGTAACAAAATTTCTGCTCATGAAATTTTGAGTGGTAACAGATTGAACTCCACCATCTCGTTCCTGACTACTCACAGACAGCGCAATACCAAATTTGTCATCAGAAAACGTTTTGCTAAATAAACCCGCAAACTCAGGATTTACCGAATTACCTGCTCTTGTTCCTGGGTCATGCACGCCCTTAGCACTGAATACTGCCTTCATACCCGGCATTTCAAGAGGTTTGCTCGTTTTTACATTTACGACGGCGCCTATTCCTCCCGTCGCCACATTTGCTCTACCTGATTTGTAAACTTCTACCGCTGAGATACCCTCTGAAGCTATATTTCCAAAATCGAACGACCTACCCCCATTTGTCGGCATTTGTCGTCCATTAAAACTTACAATATTGAAGTCAGGACCAAATCCTCTGACTGTGATTTTCGATCCCTCCCCTCTATCTCGCTCTATCGCAACTCCTGTAATTCGTTGTAGTGATTCCGCTAAATTAGAGTCAGGGAATTTGCCAATATCCTCAGCTGAAATCCCATCGACTACACCTTTAGAATCTCTTTTAATATCCATTGAACGTTGAAGACTTGCACGGATTCCAGTTACAACAACTTCATCAATTTGAGAAGGATCATACTGATTCTCGAGCACATCTTGAGCCGGAATTGAGGTGGCAGTAATGGCGCTAACGCTTGCAGCTAGTATTTTCTTTCTATATTTAAATGCTTGATTCATCTAAATTTATTTATCCTATCTATTTTTAAATATTTAACGTCGAGTTAATTTAATCCAATTGATATTTATGGCTCCACCCAAAAAGTCTAAACGCATTAATTGCTCTCCGGCAAACAAATCAACCTCAGCACTTTGCGTTATCCAACTCTGCCAATCTCCAGTTGAGAGAAGGGTCTGCGTATCAACAACCACGCCACCGATAGTGTTCGTAAAACCAAAGGAGTCAACCGCACTGGCCAAACGATATTCGATTAAGTAAGTTCCATCTGACGGAATATTAATTGTGTATTCAACCCAATCACCTTCGTCAATGTAGCCAATATTTTGTCCGCCACCATCATCGGTGGTATCTTCGAGAGAAATGCCGCTTTCATCATCATAATCTTCAGCTTCAATGAAAATCTCTGTTATAGGCGGTTGAAGTTCAAACCAGTTTAAATTCACTCCACTATCGATAAAGTCTATCCGCAAGGTATATAAACCAACTACTAGATCAAAAGTTGATGAGGTTATAGTCGTCCAGTTTTGCCAATCGCCAGTATCTGGAATAGTCTGATTATCAACAACCTCCCCATCAATACTTACTTCAAATCCTTGGCTTCCTCCCAGGCTAGCAACTCGATAATCGATGCTATAAGGACCTATTCCAGGAGCTGAAATAGTATATACAAGGTAATCTCCAGCATTAACAAACGCAACGTTTTGCCCTCCTCCCTCATCAAGAGTATCCTCCAATCCGGTACCTGAAGCTGAAATATAATCCTCAGCCTCATATCTGATTGGATCAGCTTTTGGATTCGCGGCAGACTGCAATGCAAATGGACCCTGAATGCAACTCTCAGAATTTATACAGCTTATATTGATATTATCTAGATAAAAGTTTGCCTCTCCCTCTATTAATAAATGCATCAACGATGTAACTCTCCTCATGTCAATTTGGTTACCTGTACCCGATTCAGTGGAAGAATTATCCAAAAATTCATGTATCGGCATTGAAAAGGTGACCCACTCTCCTACATTAATATCAGCAAAATTAAACTCCATATATCCAGCGCCAGTATTCTCAGACATCATGCTAACCGTTAATGAGTTAGCGCTAGACTTTTTGCTAACTAGATATAGATCAAAATTTAAAGTTGGGTGCTGTCCTATAATTTCAGAGGGATTTAGATCAATTGAAAAACCGGTAGTTCCAGATCCTGAAGTGACATCCAAAACATTGTGTATCTCTGTCTCACCGATATTTGTTACATCAACACTTAATGATCCAATAATATTTAAATTAAGCTCTCTTAATTCATCGGTGTAATGCCATGACAATGGATTAAGATCTGAAATCTTCGCTCCCGTCACTTGGTCATAGTAACCACCACTGTAAGCTCGAGTCTCAATCGGTCCCACAGTTTCTATTCGATCAGATGCTAGCTTACTTACTTTCGTTTTTTCTGCGGAAGCACACTCTTCTACCGACTCCTCAACCGAAGAATTACAGCTCCAGACTCTGACATAATCAACTACTAAATTTTTTGTCGGATCCAATGAATCATTACTCGTTTCAAACACAATTTTCATTGACTGATTAAAGGGACCATCATTATCAATCAGAAGTCCATCGCCATTTGAGGTGTATGCCCATGTGTGAAGGGTATTAAGAGTATGAACATGAGAGTCGTCGATATACCACCTTATTTCGTTTATTCCCCATTCGATGGCGAAAGTATGGAATTCTTCGGATATTGTTTCTGTAACTTCATCATTCATGATGACCGCATTAAATAATCCAAAACCATACTCTGCTCCTGCCATTAAGCTAGTTGATCTCGAACCGTATGCTTGCAGTTGATTAACTCCATCATAAATATCGGAGTGAGGGACTAATTTTACGGATGACAAAAAATCTAGAGCATGGGATGATTTTAATTTAATCTCAAACCGTCCAAGGGTGAAAATCTCTGTACTTTCAACTCGACCCTCCGATTCTGAATCGGAACCCACATAAAGATTTCCTGAGGCAACCGAAGCGTTTTGACTTGTCCATTGCAAATTATCAAGAGAGTCGCCATTGAACTCGTCACTCCAAACCAACTCCCAACCATACTCTTCTACAAATTCGAAATCGTTTTCCACATTAATTGTTAAAGATGCACTATCTGACTCCCCAGATACTGAATCAGTGACATCATATGTGACACTATCACTCCCGAAAAAATCCGGATCAGGAGTGTAAACAAAGGTTCCATCAGAATTGAAATTTAGCTCTCCATTTGACATGGACGCATTAACAGACAGAGCGAAAGTGAGATTTTCTCCAATATCGTTGGAACTAACATCTCCCTCCAAAGGGCCGCCATCTTCGACCGTCTCGAAAACATCGCCAACAGCAAAGATAGTCCTAACAACATTTTGATCGCCATCTCCTGCAGTCCCGCCACCACAATTAGATAAGAGCAGAGGCAGTATAATTCCTGAGATAATAGTTATTATTTTTCGAATCATGAAATTCCGGCGTAAGATAAAGTGCAAATTATTTTAATAAGGCTTTTGAAGTCTTTTTTATGCTGTCTTAACTGGCAAGAGTGTATATTAATTTTTAAAAAAAATCTTAATTTAAGCTCATAAAACATCCGTATTAATAAACAAGAGTCTGCATCGCTCTAGCCGGAATATTTAGGTCAATCTGTTCATCTTTAAGAAAAAAACTGTAATCGATGGGTTCATCAGATTTATTCATCACGATTGTGGCCATTGTTCCATCTGCATTTAAAAAGGATGTCGCCAGCACGACATTCCTGCTTACACTTGTGCTTATTCGCACTGAGCCGGGACCAACAAATTTTGAAAAATGACCGATGTAATAATAAGTCGGCGTATAAATTAACTCTCCTGTTGAGGTATCCCCATGGATCGGCGCAAAGCAGAAATTAGAAACATGATTTGGTCCTCCTGTTTGATCTAATAATAAGTTCCAATCAGTCCATCCAACGGTACCTCTATTGAAATCTCTAATCATTGAAAATCCATACCTCTCAGCATTCGGCCAATGCTGATATTTTTCAGGTGAAAAATTTTCCACCGTACCCTCCGTAAAGAGAATTGGCTTATCAGGATAAGATGCATTTACCAGTCCCAAGTTTTCGTGCATGTTTTCAAAACCATCACAATGTGGATAACATTCGGTATACCAAGTCTCATACCAATGATAACCAATACCCCATGCATATTTTGACGCCTCAGGATCTCCAAATATGACATTTGCTCTGTGCGCCATAAGATCCCTGTTGTGATCCCAAACAACAATATTCTTATCGCCATAACCACTCTTTTCCATTAAAGGCCCAAGATGATTCTTCAGAAAATCTCGCTCTTCTTCAGCGGTATAAATCATTGACTCCCATCGTTGAACCGCCATCGGTTCGTTCTGGATAGAAATTCCCCATATAGGCATACCCTCAGCCTCATATGCCTCAATAAATTTGACGTAATATTTAGCCCAGGCATCATAATACTCAGGCAATAATTTCCCTCCCTTTAACATGCTTTTATTTGACTTCATAAAAGCAGGGGCACTCCAAGGGCTCGCATATAAAAGCAGCTCACCACCAGCCGCCTCGGTTGCTCGCTTGATTAAAGGAATCCTAAACTGTTTATCTTTATCTACTGAGAAAGATTCCAGTGAAGTATCCCCCTCATCTACATAAGTGAAACTTTCACTACTAAAATCTGCGCTGTGAATAGTAGTCCGCGTTAGGGTATATCCGATACCTTCTTCTTTATCAAAATATGCTTTTAAAAATTCTTCTTGCTTTTCCCCAGGCATCTTTGCAAAGACTTCGGCTGAAGCGTCTGTAATCGAGCCCCCAAAACCAAGTATCTCTTGAAACTTTTTATCCGGATTAACGAATATCGAGTTCACAGTCTCAGGAGGCTGGGAACCCGCAGAGAAAGTTTCTGAACCAGTTAATGTAAGCCTCAAATCAGTATCTTTAGCAGTTGTGTATACTTTAAGCATCGGTAAGCCTCTGTCCGAGTTAGACGTGTTCGCCACTGGAATTTGCTCTTTTGACTCTGAACAGCCGAAAAGACTCATTAAAAAAACGACTAAAAAAATAAATGGTAATTTCATCTAAGATTTCCAAACTAAGTGTTATCAGGGAATCGGAATTATAACTAACTTTTGTGCATAGTCGATGCTCTGATTAATTAGAATTTTGATTGGCATGTCTCTTGCTATGTTTATCCTAAAGCAAAATAGCGCATTGGAGGCCTGAATCATATCAGATTGGGATAAATATAAATCTACCGAATTTTTTGATGAACTAATTAGCTCTAATGGTAATCCTCGGACAAAAGCCCGAGCGGTATTCAGATTACTCTCTAACATGTCGACAAGTGAGATGCGTGCGCGAAAGACTGCCGCTGACCTCGCAATAAGAGATATGGGCGTGAGTTTTACTGTGTATTCATCAGAACGCAACATAGACAGAGCCTGGCCTTTTGACATTATTCCACGAATCATATCCGCAAAAGAGTGGGATCGAGTCACTCTCGGTTTACGGCAACGGATAATCGCTTTAAATAAATTCATACAAGACATCTATAACGATAGGTTAATCATAAAAGAGGGAATCATCCCAAAGTCACTAATTGATAATTCTCCAAATTACAAATCGCAATGCCAAGGAATGACTCCTCCACATGGTGCATGGGCAAACATTTGTGGCACCGACCTGGTGCGTCACTCTGATGGAAAATTTTATATCTTAGAAGACAACTTACGTGTCCCCTCAGGGGTCTCCTATATGCTTGAAAATAGAGAGGTGACACGCCGGGTGCTTCCAGAAATGTTTCAGAACTACAGCATCATGCCTGTCGATGATTATCCATCGAAACTTTATGAAACACTTGCATCACTATCACCCAGAAAAATAAAAAAACCTTGCATCGCTGTTTTGACACCAGGAGTTTTCAATTCCGCATATTTTGAGCATGCATTTCTTGCTAGAAGTATGGGAGTGCAATTAGTAGAAGGTACAGATTTATTCGTGAGCAAAAATGACATCTTGTATATGAAGACTATTGATGGCCCAGTCAGAGTAGATGTTTTATATCGAAGAATTGATGAAGAATTTATGGATCCTGAGGTTTTTAGATCTGACTCAATTATAGGCGTGCCTGGTTTGATGCGTGCATGGAAATCTCAAAATCTATCAATTGCCAATGCGCCGGGAAGTGGTGTCGCGGATGATAAAGCAGTCTATAGCTATGTCCCAAAAATGATTAATTTTTATTTAAATGAAACTCCTATTATCTCCAGCGTGAAAACTTATCTTTGTGCTGATGACCGAGACAAAGATTTTGTTCTATCTAATATGCGCCACCTTGTTGTGAAGCCAGTAAATGAGTCGGGCGGATATGGACTTTTGGTGGGCCCAAAGGCCTCACAAACCGAGTTAAAAAAGTTTAAACATCTCATCAATGAAAATCCTTCGAACTATATTGCACAACCAACCCTGAAACTATCAACTGCACCAACATACATTGATGAGTCAATCGAGGCGAGACATCTAGATCTTAGGCCATTTATTCTTCAAGGATCAAAAACATGGGTTACCCCCGGCGGGCTAACTCGAGTTGCACTAACAAAAGGATCACTGGTGGTTAACTCATCTCAAGGTGGCGGCAGTAAGGACACATGGATTGTGGAGAATCTAAATTGATCATGTTATCCCGAGTGGCATACCAGCTTTACTGGATGGCAAGATATCTTGAGCGTGCTGAGGATATGGCTCGCACAGTAAATGTCTATACACATTTTATGATGGACCTGCCAAAAGGCGCAGAAATAGACTGGAATGTTTTAATAAATATCACAGAAAATTTGACGCAAGCCACTCAGTCTAAGCGCAAGGTTTCAGAGCAAGGCGCATTGAGATATGTAATTTCATCTTCTAAAAATCCCGCAAGTATAATTTCATCTATAAAGTTTGCTCGTGAGAATGTCAGAACAAGCAGAAATATGCTCCCCTCTGAAGTATGGGAAATAATAAATGAGTTGCAAAACTATGTTGATGAAAAAGCTGAAAAATCAGTAAATAGACGAAATCGGTTTGAATTTTTATCTCATATTACAGAAAAATGTCAGCTTTTAAATGGTCATATCATGACTACTTTATGCAGAGACCACACCTATAAATTCATCAAACTCGGGCACCTAATAGAGAGAGCAGATATTACTAACAGAGTAATAAAATCATCCGCTGCTGCCGTTTCAAAAAGGAAATCTAAGAATACAACTTTTGACTCATTATTGTGGGCAAATATTCTTTCAGCGACATCAACCTTAGGAGCATACAGACAAATTGTTGGCCCTATGATTGATGGACATTCTGTCATCGATTTTTTATATAAAAATAGAGATCTTCCCAGATCAATTATTTTTTGCATCCATGGTATCTTGAGGGATCTAAAATCTTTTACCGATAACAAAAAAATCCTAAGTCTGACCACAAAGATACAGACAAGACTTTTAAGATTCGATGTCAGAGGAATGGCTTTTGAGGATTTCGATGATTTCACAACCGATCTTCAAAATAAAATTGATACACTAGATACAATGGTATATGAGATCTTATTTGATGAGGGCCATGTGTGAAAAACTTTAAATGCTCATGCGGAAGTCCCGTTTTCTTTGAGGACACAATCTGTAAATGTTGTGAATTCACTCTCGGCTTTGAAATTAAATCAATGGAAATGCGTTGTGTAAAAGAAGATGGCCAAAAATTAGTAGATACAAAATCAAGAAAAACTTACAAGAAATGTAAGAATTGGAGCGAATTTAATGTTTGTAACTGGCTAATTGATAGCGATTCGAAAGAAGAGCTTTGCTTCGGATGTCAATTCAATCGCACAGTCCCAAATCAATCTTTAGAGAACATTCCCGCAAATAATTTACGGTGGTTAAGATTAGAGCAAGCTAAAAAACGTTTGATATTCTCTCTGATGCAAATGCAGTTGCCTTTAGAAAATGGATGGAACTCAAATTCTAAAGGATTATTATTCGATTTCATTGAAAGCCTCGATGACAAAATAGTGACAACGGGCTATACAAACGGGGTAATCACGATCAACTCTATAGAAGCCGATCATGTAGCAAGGGTAAGCACAAAATATGCGCTTAATGAACGATATAGAACTATTATTGGACATCTCCGTCATGAAACAGGACATTACTATCTGGACAAATTTAAACTCCCCAAAAAGCTTCATGAAGAAATCATTTCTAAATTTGGAAATTTATTTGAATCTAGCGGCACGAATTATAGTGAATCCTTACAACTTTATTATGCAAATGGCCCAATAAAAAATTGGGAAAATAGTTATATTTCTGCATATGCGAGTGCCCATCCGATAGAAGATTGGGCAGAATCATGGAGTCATTATTTACTTATCATGGATGCACTTGAAACCCTTCAACAAGAGGGATATTTCGAGGATTCATTGGACTCTTTAGATGTACATCAGAAACTTGAAAAATGGGAATCACTCTCTTTTGGAATTAATCAAATTACTCGAAGTTTGGGAATGCAGGACGCATATCCATTTTCTTTGTGCAACAAAGTAAAAGAAAAGATTGTTGTTGTATCAGAATTTATTCAGTCACTTTCTGCCGGAACTGCATTTTTAAAACAAAACGATGATGATATTCATGAAAATCCCACCTTGAATTAAGATTTTCCCATACTACTGTCGTTATAAATAAGCTAGTTTTGTTATGAAAATCACGCTCAAGAACCAAGCACCGGTAGAAATACTTTTTGCCTGACCCGACGCTAGTTTTAGAATGATATATGAGAGAAATCCAAGTGCAATACCATTTGCAATAGAAAAAGTCAGTGGAATCATCACAATAATTATTAGAGCTGGTAACAACTCAGATGCATCCGCCCAATCTAGTTTTTCCATTCCCCCGAGCATAAGTATTGCAACATATATTAGAGCGCCTGAAGTCGCATATGCTGGAACCATTGACGCCAATGGCGAAAAGAAAATAGCTACAACAAAAAAAACGCCAACCACTACAGCTGTAAAACCAGTTCGCCCGCCGGCCTCTACTCCAGCAGAGCTCTCGACATAGCTTGTAACCGGGGCACATCCGAAAAAAGCACCAAATATGCTTGATGAACTATCTGCTTTTAGCGCTTTGTCTAAATTTTTAACCTCTCCCGCGGTATCTAAAAGATTTGCTCTACTAGCAACTCCCAATAAAGTCCCAGCAGTGTCAAAAAGATTTACAAATAAAAACGATGCTATGACTGACACCATTGCAATGTCTAAAGCGCCAACAATGTCCAACTGCAAAAAAGTACTACTCACATCAGGTGGATAGGCAAGAACTCCTTGATACTCAACCAGCCCTAAGCTCAAGGCGATTAAGGTTACAGATAAAACACCTATGATAATTGCACCTGGAACATTTCTCACCGAGAGCGCTGCTATTAATAAAAACCCCAATGCTGCCAATAAAGTTTCAGGATTAGTCAAATCTCCCATACTTACAAAAGTCGCTCCATTGGAAACGATTATTCCACCACTTTTTAAACCAATGAATCCAATGAACAAGCCAACACCTGCTCCCATCGCTATCTTTAAGTTGAGAGGAATGCTTTCTAACATCCACTTTCGCATTGGTGTGACACTCATCAAGAAAAACAGTAGGCCAGCAATAAAAACTGCACCAAGGGCCACTTGCCATGAATAGCCCATCTCTCCAACCACGGTATATGTAAAGAATGCGTTCAATCCCATACCAGGAGCAAGACCGACAGGCCAATTTGCAAATAATCCCATAACAAAGCATGCCAACGCGGCTGCTAAGCAAGTTCCTACAAAACTTGCACCATAATCCATCCCACTCGCTGACATTAACTGCGGATTTACAAAAATTATGTACGCCATTGTGATGAAAGTCGTCGAACCAGCTACGAACTCTCGATTGAAATTTGTTTGATTTTCATCAAATTTAAAAAAATTCCGTAAAAAAAGTTTCATCTGTCTTCCAAAGTTGGACGTTTTAGATTAAGTTATAAGCACTGGGGTTAACATCATATCATACGTTCATATAATGAATATTACGCGAAAGTGTAGTTGGCAACGTATTTGCAATTAATTTATTAACTCCTTGAAAAAACGGTGTTTCCCGTATTTGTTGCACCAGAAAAAGGCACTACTGGTGTACAAAAATTTTAAAAAGAGCATTGTAGGTGCATTAACGTTAATCAAACTTTTATTAGGTCATAAGATGAAAATAAAAACAGTCACTAAAAACCTCCTTTCTTTAGCAATTATCGGGCTGCTTTGTGGCAATGTTGCAGCTCAAGACAATAAACTAGTGTTTGAAGAAGTAATGGTTACAGCTGAAAAGCGAAGTGAGAGCTTGCAAGATATCTCTCAAGCTATTACTGCTTTGAGCGACTCTGATATTGAAGATAAAAATATTAATTCATTTGTAGATTTAAGTGCAATTGTTCCAGGCGTGACCGTTGCTAAAAATGAGGGATACAAAACAGTTATTTCAATCCGTGGTGTTGGTAATGAAACCAATCAGAATGCAATCGCTGCGCCATCTGTCGCTTTTCATATGGATGGTATTTTTGTGGCATCACCATTTGCATTGCAAACTGATTTTATTGATGTTGAAAGAATAGAGGTTTTAAGAGGACCTCAAGGTACACTTTTTGGGCAAAACTCCACTGGTGGTGCTATCAATGTGATCAGCAAGAAACCATCTACCGATATTTTTAGTGCAAAAGCAGACTTAACACTTGGAAACTATGGGTTAACTAAGTACAGAGTTACTAGTAATGTTCCTGTAAGCGAAAAAGTTGCTACAAGATTTTCTTTGTCATCGACTGAAAGAGATGGTTTCTCAGATAATGTTTTTACCGGGCAAGATTTAGATGATGCAAATAACACAAGTTTAAGAAGTGACTGGCTCATAGAGGTTGATGATACTTCTAGCTTAAGAATTTTTGGACAATATTTTGAAGTTGATAGAAATGGTGCTGCTATTAGAGGGATAGATGATCCAACACCAGGCATGAGGAATTTATCTCAAGATACTATTTCAGCTCATGACTTAACATCCTATGTTGTTGCTGCTATTTATGAATCAGATTTAGGCTTTGCAAATTTAAAGGTCATGGCTAGTGCTCAAGAGGATAATATTTCAGTAACTAGGGATAATGATAGACATAATTATGGTGATCCAGTGCTAGTTATTCCGGGACTTGGAGCAGATGCTACTTATCAAAGAGCAGAATTTACTCCTGAAACATCATTAGTTGAGACTAAGACTTTTGAAATAAATTTGGTCTCAAATGAACCCGCCATGAATGGAAAATTAGACTGGACAATTGGTGCTTTTTATATGGAGCATGATATAGAAAATCATATTAGAGGCTATAGAGACAATAATTTAGATGGTGAGATTATGTATGAGTGCAGTAGTCCTTTTGCAAATCCAGCTTCTTGTTATGATCATGATTATGGTATTCCAGGAAGATTTGATGTCTTTGGTGCTGAATGGGATTTTGTAACAGATGCATTTCCAAGCCGAGAGTCCTACTCAATATACGGTCAAACAACATATAGTTTTAGCGATGATCTGCGCCTAGTATCAGGCCTGAGATATTCTGAAGATACTTTTACCACTGATGTAACGAACTTCTTCAATGTTGAAACGTTCCAAGCAGATGGAACTTCTGATAAATGGACAGGAAAAGCCGTTATGGAATTTGATCTGGATGAAGACACTATGACTTATTTGTCTTTTTCAAGAGGCTTTAAGCCTGGTGGAAGTAATCTTACATTTGGATTTACAGATGACAATGCTCCACCAATGGTATTTCCAACCTTTGAAAGTGAGACACTTAAGGCAATGGAATTTGGTGTTAAAACTGATTTAATGGATGGTAAAGCAAGAGCAAATATAGCTCTTTTCTCCTATACATACGAAAATTTACAATTTCAAGCTACTGACCCTGACCCATATCGTGGTGGTGTTGCAAATATTCCTGAGTCTGAGATGTCAGGATTAGAGGTTGAATTTAGCGCACTTCTATCTGATTCCCTAAGTGTTGATTTAAATATGGCATTTCTTGATTCAGAAGTAACATCAGACTATGACGTTTTAGATAATGTTGATGCATATCAATATTTCTTTGGTGAAGAAGATCTTAGATATGGATTAAGAGAAAATGTAAGAGGGAATGAGTTGGCAAAAAGTCCTGACTATACTGCTGATTTAAGTATGGTTTATGAGACAGAATTATCATCTGGCATGCTTTTTACAGCTATTTTGCAATATGTTCATAGAGGCGAGTTTCAGCAACGCGTTTCAAATAATGCTGCAGTTGATGCAATTGACTCATATGGTTTATTAAATTTTACTGCTAGCTTAGAATCTCTAAATGATGATTGGGGAGTAGATTTTAAGATATTAAATGCTACTGACGAAGATGGAGTTAATTCAAGTATGACAGACGTTTTTGGAGTTGCTGCAACTGGATTAGAACTAATACCCCCTCAACAATACATGGTAAGAATTAGTAGGGATTTTTAAAAGAGCGACAACTTGTCACATTCGATTAGAACGAGATTATGTTATTATCAACATAATCTCGTTTACACATAGAACACATGGAAAAACAATTTATACAAGCCAAAGAACTGCTAGAAGATTCTTTTAAGCTAGCTTGGCAGGTATATGACAGTGGCTACCGTCCAAATTATATAATTGGAGTATGGCGTGGCGGTGCTCCTATCGGAATTGCAGTGCAAGAGCTTTTGCATGTTTTAGGAATAAAGTCTGATCACATCGCTATAAGAACTTCCTACTATACCGGAATCGACAAAACAGATGATGAAGTACAAGTTCATGGATTGAGTTATATAATCAAAAAAATAGAATCTGAAGATCGAGTTCTTATCGTTGACGATGTTCACGATACCGGTATGTCGATTGATAAGGTTATATCAACGATTGAAGTCGCGTGTAAAAAAAATACTCCTGAAATTAGAATAGCTACTCCTTACTTTAAGCCACTTAAAAATAAAACTGATAGAAAACCAGACTATTTTTTGCATGAAACTGATGAGTGGCTTGTATTTCCTCATGAGCTAGACGGCCTGACTATTGACGAGATGATCAATCAAAAACCGGCACTAGAAAAAATAATAGATAAAATAGTTCCTGTATTAAAAAACACGAAATAAACCCAGAATGTGATGTTTGCACGGAACATAACTCGTTATGCTATGCTCGATGCACAGAATAGTAGAGGGAGTCACTGAAAATGAATAATCAGCAAGAAGAACCAAAAGTAGATTTTCAAGTCTTCTCCCCTGCAGTTGTTGTTGTTCTCCTCGTCACTCTACCCTTAATGATTTTTCCACAGCCTGCCGCGCAAATTATTTTAAGTGCCAGAGCCTTTATTATGGATCATTTTATGTGGCTATACTTGATTGCAGGTCTGTCAGCACTCGCTTTTTGTATTTGGCTCGCTTTTGGAAGATACGGCAATGTAAAGCTAGGGAAGGTAAATGAAGAGCCAGAATATTCTAATATCCATTGGATCGCAATGATGTTCACCGCAGCCATTGGTGCAAGTGTAATTGCATGGGGCTTTGCAGAACCCATCTTTTATATTCAAAATCCCCCCCTAAACTTAATTCCTTTGTCAGATGAAGCATTCGAGTGGGCGCATATGTATCCTTTGCTTCACTGGGGAATTGTTCCATGGGCTATTTATGCGCTGCCAGCAGTGCCGATAGCTTATATGTTATACGTAAGGGAGTATCCTGTTCTAAGAATAAGCAGTGCTTGTGATGGTGCACTTCCTCAAAAAGGCAGAGGCCAGGTGAAAACAACTATCGACATACTTATTGTGTTGGCAATTGTTGGAGGTGTTGCCACAACGTTGGGACTGGGGGTCCCACTTGTCTCCGCGATGCTAGCCACACTTCTTGGTTTAGAAGATAGCATGATGATAAAGATGGGTGTTTTAATATTTTGGACTTTACTATTTGGAACGAGTGTTTATAAAGGCTTGAAAGCGGGGATAAAGATTCTAGCCGATATTAATATTGCTCTCGCGATTCTGGCGATTCTTTTTGTTTTAGTTGCAGGCCCTGGAATTTTTATATTGGACCTAACAGTTAACAGCTTTGGGATAATGTTTAATAATTTCTTAAGAACTGCAACATGGACTGATCCTATAGGAGAAGGTGGTTTTCCTGAAGCATGGACCGGTTTCTATTGGGCCTGGTGGTTTGCTTACACTGGAATGGTTGGGCTATTTTTTGGAAGAATCTCTCGAGGCAGAACAATACGACAACTAGTCTTGGGAGTTATTACATGGGGTTGCATTGGAACCTGGCTATTTCTTGCTGTAATGGGCGGATACTCACTTTATCTGGAAAATACTGGTTCTTTGTCAGTTACTGAAATTCTGAATACTCAGGGGCTTTCATTCGTGAACGCTCTAGTCATTAAAAGCCTGCCATTTGGAAACGTAACTCTATTTGTTTTTACCGTGCTCTCTATAATTTTTTATGCTACTACCATCGACTCTTCGGCTTATGTCATATCAAGTATATGCGCAAAAGATTTAGCAAATACTCAGGAACCACGAAGATGGAACCGGATAGCTTGGGCAGTCCTTTTGGCTTTAATAACTGCTGGTTTATTACAGGCAGATTCACTTCAAACTGTTTTAGCGATGACCGTTGTAAGTTCGTTGCCTATGATACCCATTTTGGTATTGCTATGTATTTCTACGAGAAAATGGTTGCGTGAGGATTTTCCGCATTTAAATACAAGCAAAGAGATTGTGAAACCGACAGCTAAAAGCACTGTTGGATAATGATTCACTTTCTATTACCAAATTCTATACGATTGAAAATTCAATTTTAATTATGGGTAATTCAATAACCGAAGCGGCAAGACAAACACCCATCATACATAAAACTCAATTGCTTGTAGTCGGAAGTGGTCCCGGAGGACTTGCTGCCGCTATTGCAGCTTCAAGGGAAGGAGTTGAAACGACTCTTTTAGAAAGATATGGATGCTTTGGAGGAAATCTAACACAAGTTGGTGTTGAGGGATTTGCTTGGTATCGCCATGACAAAACAATTGATAGCGTTGGGATAGGGATTGAATTTGAAGAGCGAGCAAAATCAATGAATTTATCATCTCCCGAGCCACAATCTAATAGCCATGCTATTGATGGAGAAGGATTTAAGTATGTTGCAGATATTTTAGTTCAGGAGGCCGGGATTACTCCAATGCTACATCGAATGATGGTAGCAACCATAATGGATGGCAAAACGATAAAAGGAGTTATTGTTGAGAGTAAAGCTGGCCGAGAGGCTATTATTGCGAACAGAGTCATTGATGCAACGGGAGATGCAGATGTTGCTTACCGCTCTGGAGCCGAAGTTTTCAAAACACCAACAGAGGATATGATGGCAGCATCAGTGATGTTTTCGATGACCGGTGTTGATAAAAAAAAATTTATAGCGAATGTAAAAAATAATCCTCATACCTACAGTGACTGGTGTGGTCCAGACTGGGCAATGAAGACCTCAGGTAAAGAAGATAAACTGTTCTCGCCCTATCTTAAGAAACCATTTGAGGAAGCTATTAAGAAAGGAATAATCCCTCCAAACTTAAATACAATAACTGGTACTTGGGGAGCGATAAGTGAGCAAGGTGACTTAAGCTATCTAAACTTAATCCATCTAGCTGAGCTGGATGCAACAAATCCAGATCATTTGACTAGAGGAGAAATTGAAGGCCGATATCAAGCAATGCAAGCGATAAAAGCATTAAAAAAATTTAATCCCGGTTGTGAAAATGCAAAATTGAGAAATTTTGGCATGACCATTGGAATACGAGATACAAGAAAAATTAATGCTCAATACAATATGACTTCAGAAGACGTTCATGGGCAGGCCAAATTTGACGACAGTGTTGGAATATTTCCAGAATTTATCGATGGGTATGGTGTGTTGATCCTACCTACAACTGGACGTTACTTTCAATTGCCTTATCGTTCAATGATTCCTAAAGGAGTGAATCATTTGCTTGTCACCGGGCGTTGTGTTGGCGGAGATAAAATGTCTCATGCAGCGACCAGAAATATGATGTGTTGTTCTGTAAATGGTCAAGGTGCGGGTGTTGCTGCAGCAGAGTCAATAAAAGCTAATGTCGATGTCAAGGACGTTAGTATCAGCCAAGTTCAAAAAACGTTGGTAGCGCAGGGCGCTAGGATTCATTAATTCTAATACAGATTTTCAACGGACTTTCAGAGGACCATCCAATAAAAAGGGAGTTGCAAAAGGCACCATTGACCTATTTGAATGACCGACACCAGGCGCAACAGACATTGACCAATTAAATGGCACCTTCATCAGTATCGATCCTTTAAAAAGAGAGTTCATATAGAAATTATGACCTCTTGCAAATCGGTGAGGACCCTGACGCATCGCCTGATTATCCTTATTTAAACTCGAATGATTAGGGTCATTGTCTTTATCACCAAGAAGAACGATCACTCTTTTTTCATAGGCTTTTTGCAACATCTCTTCGGATACATTTATACCCTTAATGCCATATGGATACTCTATATCATTGATAGGCATACTGTAATATCCAGAGTTTGCCAAAACAATGCGTTTTGCTCTGTTGGGATGTATCAAATATACGAACCGATGAGCCACTTGCGCTCCGGCAGAGTGCCCATAAAGACTATAAGCATCTACTTGGGTACCAAAAGTCTTCCGAGAATAATTAAAAAGGGGTTCAATTGAAGAAAAAATCCAATTATCTTCACTTATCGATCGACCTCCAAGAGTTTTCATATTGCCCAAGTTGTAACGAGTTTTAGGAAAGTCAGGTGTACTATACTTCGGGACTAGGGCGATAAAATTATACCTCCTCGCCGCTGAGTGCCAACTATTTCTGTAACCTTCGGCGTTCCGACTCTGTCCATGAAGAATCACAATGATAGGAGTATCTCTCTTGATTTCTTTTGGTATCGACGCGAATACTCTCAGCGGTTTTCCTTTCCAATCTTCAAAAACAAAATTTCCTTTCCCATCCGAATCAAACTGATCAAAAAAATCATCAGAACCAAATACGAAGGTATTAAGCAATAATGCAGCGAATAATACTGTCAAACGCAAAAACTTGTAGCTAAACATATGCCATTCCTAGAACCCAGCTAAATTGGTATGTAACTAACGGTATTAGTGGATAAAATCATTATAAAGACTAAGCATGTCACAACGGGACCCAAATAAATGCGCCCAGTCATGTTGAAAAAATATCGATTGAAATAGGGTAGCGCAAACATCATTGGCACAACACCGAATAACAAATTTATGTATAACCAATTAGTTGTCCAATATACCTCTCCTGTTGCAGCAAAGTAGGTGTATTGAATAATTATGATTAAAATTAACCCTAATGAATTACCTATGCCTGATAAAAACATAGAAAACCACTCTGATTGACCCTGAATTCTCATTGCAGTGTTCGTACGTAGAGAACTCATCAAGAAAAAAACAAAAAACACTGGGGCATACATTATGAGTAATACAATGATGCTTGGTTGAAAAACTCGAACTCCCATAAACCAGAATCGGTAATCTACTAAAAAGAAATAATCGATTAAAAACAAGAGTAAATAGTAAAATGAAAAAATTAGCAGCCCCAAAAGAATTGTTTTTAGCCCGACAGTTCTGGAAATAATCACTCCCCAAGCATCAGGTTTAGATCCATTGTATTTTCCAAAGAACTTGTAATGTAAAAAGAAAATCAGGAAGCCTATACAACCATTGAATAACGCCCAAAGCATGACCGGATTATTCATCCTCTGAGGGAAAAACCAAGTTTGCTTTCTAGTTGAGGCATCAACAAACAACTGTTTTGAAAGCTCAACCATCGGAATAAAAGAGGTGCATGCTATCATTGCCGAGAGTGCGAAAAGCGCCCAGAATAATATTTTTGCTCTACCTAAAAGTGGTGGTGATGAAGGCGGCACAGTTTGTACTATTTCGTGAAAAAAAGATGTCCTCAACATAACTTTTCCAAGTGGAATTAGCATTATTAAGGAGGTAATTAGAGAAATCAGACCAAACAATTCCTTCCATTGCCATATTTGATTATCGGGAGTTATGGTCGAATTATGAGACAAAACCTTCTCAAAATAACTAATCTGATTCTCAGTGGCGAGTCCATTGTATGGCTGAAATGGATGAAGCAAAGGTTCGTTATGGATGACTCTTGCATTTCTTGATAGCACATCACCATAGAATTTACCGAGCTCAACTTCAGTAACTTTTGAGTTGCTGCTCGGCACACCAGAGTTTACCAATCTGAGAGCCTCCGGAGCATAACGCATATCACCGCTTTTTAATTTATTCCTAAACGCTCCCTCATCATAAAGCGCATAACTGACTCCAATATTAGATTTGACATCTCTGAGAACAGACTTTCGAAGGGTGAGAACATATCCAGACACGTAAACAGAATGCAGCTTACTTGGCACTCCCAATTCTTTTGCTTCTCTTCCAAAGTAAGCAGCACCTCTAATAGCCGCGTTACCACCTGCAGAATGGCCAGTTGCCGCAATCCTATTTTTATCAACATAATTTAAATTATTAGTTAAAAACACATAATCAATGAGAGCAAACATTCCATAGCCTTCATACGTCGCAGACCGTGTGCTCATTGAAGAACTTGAGCTCCCTTGTCCATAAGGGTCAATGGACACGACAACGAAACCTCTCCTAGATAGTTCAATTGCTATATTCGATAAAGCCTCTCTTGATCTTTGAAATCCTGGCACAACAGCTATGAAAGGAGCTGGATTTTCAACTGTCGCGGTCAAAGGTTTAAATAGGGTAGCAGCAAGATTTTGTCCATTCTGAGTCGGTAACATAACTTTAGAAACTGCAACTTTTCCACCGGAAGTTTGTATCCAAGAGGATGAAGCCATGCACAAGACGATCAAAATAAGGCATGCAAACAAACTTTTAAATGGATCTGAAAAAAACCTCATGCACAACTCCAAGTAATTAAATTAATCAAAATGATTTTTAAGTCTTACAAATCGGATCCGAAAATTAACCTGCAAAAAATAGCCTTTGATTTAGCATGTGATTGCTTCGAATCGTGCCAAGCTGATTTCAACATTTCAGAGTATCGACTACCGTCTTTATCACTAATCACAAAATATCCTTCAAAATTTCCCTGCGAATTAAATAAACCTAGTCCAAGCCCACCTTTTTTAAACGGACTCTCCTTTTTATTAATATTACCAATTCCATTCTTGTTCCATATAGATCGATCACTGTAGATAGATCCATATTTACCGTATGCGTTACAAATGGATTGCTCTGCTCTCTGATCACAATCAATACATCCATAAGATGTATTATCTTGAGACATCAAGATAATATCGGTCATTCCCTTTGATGGAAGAAAAAAAACTACCAACATAAGAAGAAATATTCCTAAGAAAAAATTAGTTGAACTAGTCATTTTTGCAGTTCTTAATTTAAGGCCGCATAGTAGCAAAAAATGGTTTGGCAGGTTCGGTTTGTGAGCCAATAGCTAAATCCAACCAAGCCGCCAGTTTTGGTCTGGTCTCTCTTGGGTCTATAAGCTCATGCACGGAAAAACCCTCACTCTTTGGAAAGGGTGATTGACTGGTTGCTAATAAATCTTCTAGCTCACGCTGCCTTTGCTCTGGGTTTGGAGAGGCGGCAATCTCTCTAGAAAATGCTACGGCGACTCCTCCTTCAACCGGCAACGCACCAGTCTTTGCACTGGGCCAACTCAATACATATGCTTGTGGTCCAAAATGTGCTTGCGCGGCAACACCAAACGCCTTATTCACCTGAATGCTGGCCCAAGGTACTCGAGATTGCATTACAGCCGAGATAGCTTCCGTTCCAAAACGAATCGTACCCGCAGACTCACTATCTGGGCCTATCATAAATCCTGGTTCATCTACAAAGCTTAAAACAGGTAAGTGGAAGCTATTACAAAAATCCACAAATTTTCGAAGTTTTTGAGCCGCTGATGACGTCATTGCTCCAGCATAATACATGCAATCATTTGCGATTATGCCAACAGAGTGTCCCTGCATTCTGCCTAATCCTGTTATTAAACTGGGTCCAAACTTTTGGCCTATTTCGAAAAATGTTGTTTCCTCCTTCTCAAGATCAATAACATGTCGAATTATTTTTCTCATTTGGAATGGCTGTCTACTATTTTTAGGGACTATAGAGGCTAGCTCCTCATCACGTCTATTGGCAGGATCACTGCATACAATTCTTTTAGGTCGTTGCCAAGCGTTGTCAGGCATGAAAGAGAGAAATGTTCTGATTTGATTAAATGCATCTTCCTCATTCTCTGCCAAATTGTTTATTACTCCACTTTTTAAATGGACTTCTGGTCCTCCCAGTTGCTCTTTTGACAGATCCTTACCAAGAGCACGCTTCACCACTTGAGGCCCAGCTATTAAGACAGCTGCATTTTTAGTCATTACCGAAAAATGCGATGCTACAAGTCTAGACGCAGGCAAGCCTGCTACTGGGCCTAATGCTGCGGTTACAACTGGAACAACGCCAAGCGTTTGGGCTAGAGAGTAAAATCTCGACATATTAAAGACAGGCTCACCAAGGGGTCTATGATTCTTATTTTGAGAAGTGCCTCCAACAGCACCCCCTCCGCCTTCATGCAATCTCACGAGTGGAATCTTATACTGAAGCGCTAGTTGCTCCGCATACACACTCTTCCTCAAGCCCGCAGGATTTGGGGATCCGCCCTTTAACGTAAAGTCTTCCCCTCCAATGATGACTTTCCTCGCGGCTACCTCCCCAAAGCCAAGAACAAAATTGGCAGGCTGAAAGTCTATTAATTCATTATTATCATCAAATACTGGAACTCCAGCTCCAACACCCAACTCGTCGAAGGTTTCAGAATCCAATAAACAATCTATCCTCTCTCTTATCGTAAGCCTGCCTTTTTCATGATGCTTTTTAACAGATTCCTCTCCACCCTGTTTTTTAGACAGAGTGTCTCGTTTTTTGATCTCATTGATTTCTTCGTTCCAAAACATTCTTTTACTCTTCTGCAGTTAGGATCCCAATAACTTGCCCTTCAGAAACAATATCTTCTGAGCTTACCAGCCACTTGCTTAACTCACCTGCAACTGGAGCCAAGACAGGTATTTCCATTTTCATACATTCGATGATACAAATTATCTGGTCTTTAGAAACATGATCGCCTTCGGCTACCTCTAATTTCCATACCTGACCCGCGACGTGAGTATTAATATTTTTTTCCATTTATCCGGGATACCTCAAATTATTAATTTGCTTCAAACTAAAAGCGATCACATAAACTAAGATAAAGACAACTAAAAAGCAATTGTATCTGTGAGTTGGTGCTATTATTAAAAGCGGATACCTTATTACTCGGGGCAAACTGACGTTGAAATTTCCAAGCTCTCTTCTATTTCTCTTGATTTTATTACCAATATATTCATTTGCAGATAATGGTCTTCTCGATAATTCGAACCCTTGCGTTTCTAATGATCCTGAAATGGGCGATTCACTTGCTTGGGCTGTGGGTGCAATGAAGTTATATGACGAAAAGAAATTTATCGACGCGATAAATCGAGTTAATAGTTGCTTCAATATTTGGGGCCCAGAAGCAGGACAGAAACAAAAAATTATTCATGATAAAGGTAAAAGTTGCCCAAAAATTGGAAAAGTTAGCTCGAGGGAGAAACGTAAAATCGACAAAAATTATTTGATGAACGACGTCTCAGTTGCTCTTTGGGTAAAAGCTCGATCATTACATGAATTAAATGAAATTGAGCTAGCGAAAAAAAGCTATGGCCGCTGTGTTTATATGACATGTGGTCGATCATGGGATCCCAATGGGTGGTTCTGGTCTCCAGCTATTAATTGCGCTTCCTATGCGCGAGAGCTTGTTGACTGAAATTTATCTCTTCAGTCTTTACTTGATTCGTACCACTGTGTGATGGTGTTTAAAACGGAATACGCATTTTTGGCCGTGCACAAGGATTCCTCGCCCTGCATCATGGTCTTTACGATATGCTCTTGCAGTGATTTTTCAGGAAGATCAGACGAAGTAAATGCCCCAATATCTTCTTGATCGATTTCCTCCTTACCCCATTTGAATACTTTAAGGCCCGGATTTCTATCCTTGACTGATCCAATTGATGCGCTACGTTTATCTCCATGGACATCAATTTTCCAGGAGGACCTGCTGTGTCCGCTCCAAGACAAATCGATCTGAAGAGTACAGTTTGACTTTAACTTTATTAATCCGGTCGCAAAATCATCTATTCTCTCTCGCTTGAGAAGGCCAGCGTCAACGCTTCCTGAGACAGATAAGGTGCTATAGTCACTTGCTAACCACATACCTAAGTCAATAATATGGGGGCCCAAATCAATAAGAGCGCCTCCGCCTGAAGACTCAAAATCAAGATTCCATCTTGAATAGAGATCCGGAGAGAAAGTTTTGTTTCTCAAGTATTGCAACTTTATGTGATAAATCCTTCCGAACCACTTCGAGTCAATTAAATTCTTCAGCTTAAATATGGATGGATTAAAATAATCCCACCGAAAATTATTTACCGCTAGAAGCAATTTTTGATTCTGATCTGCCGCCTCGATCATAGACTTAGCATCTTTGAGATTTAACGCCATCGGCTTTTCACAAAGTACATTATGTCCTGATTCAAGTGCTTCTATGGTTAACTCAGCATGGAGATGGTTTGGAACACAAATAACAACGAGATCTAAAACTTCGTTCTTCAATAAGTGTTTATGGCATCTATAAGTATTTTTAACATCGAAGTTCTTTTTTGCATGATCGATGCTTTTAGCATCTTTATCTTGTATGGCTGTAATTTCTACCCCTTCAATGGCGCTAAATTTTGTTAGATGTATATTCCCAACATATCCAACACCAACAATTCCAACCTTGAACATAAAATAATTTTACAAAGTCCACTTAATAGGTACACCATCAACTTTAAGTGCTGAGTGTGTTTTAGCCGAATAAGGAGGCCATGATGGTTCTATATTTTTAGCATCCCACTCATTAAATTTTAAAGTGAGTTTTTCAACTACATTTGGATACTCAGAAGCTATGTTATCTGTCTCACCCAAATCAACATTCAAATCATATAACCAGTTAATACCACCTGCATTGATGAGTTTGTAGCTACCATCACGAATTGCCCAATTTGGTGAATTTCGCCAGTAAAAAGTCTGATGTGGTTTATCTGACTTTTCACCCTTAAGAAAAGGCAACAAATCAACTCCATCTAGATCTAATGAGCTTGCTTTGCCACCGGCTGCATTCAAAACAGTTGGGAAAATATCAAGCGCACTTACTGGATTCTTGTATAGGAGACCTCGCTCTAATTGATTCGGCCATCTCATTACAAACGGCACTCTCACTCCACCTTCAAAAAGTGTATGTTTGCCGAGCCTAAGAGGGCTATTGCTTCCATAATCTGCAACGCCCGCACCATTATCACTCATGAGTACAATCAGCGTGTTCTCACTTAAATTAAGTTTTTCAAGAGTCTTTAATATCTCTCCCACTCCGATATCAAGAGCAGATATCATCGAGGCGTAGACTCTTTGATTTTCGTTTTCAACATCATCAAACTGATCATAATAGCGTTGGGTCGTCTGAAGTGGTCCATGGGGGGCGGTGTAAGGAAGGTAAAGGAAAAACGGTTTTGATTTATGCTCTTTGATAAATGTTACAGCCTCACGAGTAAAGGCATCTGTCAGGTAACTTTCCTCAACGATCTTTTTCTTGTTTATAAATATCGTATCCCGGTCTCGTCCCAACCAAGGATCGCCCTCTTTCTGCACAGGTGCATTTAGGCCTCGCCACAAACGGGATATAATTTTCGCATCAGGTCTGGTTGGATCTAAGTAATCACTCCCAGATGAGAGCAATCCAAAAAAACTATTAAATCCACGATTTATCGGATGGAATTGATTTGCACTTCCTAAATGCCATTTGCCAACCATACCGGTGTAATAGTCAAGGCTTTGAAGTTTATTTGCGAGCGTTATCTCACTCTCTGGTAATCCTGCATTTGGAAGCGCATCCGGCAGGAACTCATGACCAAATCGTTGTTGGTATTTCCCGGTCAGCAAGGATGCTCTAGAGGGCGAGCATACTGGGCTTGTCACGTAACCTGATGCAAAAGACACACCGTCCTGGGCTAGCTTCTTTAAGTTAGGAGTCGGAACGTTTTCACACCCATAAATTTCGCTGTCGCAATATCCCAAATCATCAACAAAAATTAAAATAACATTGGGCTTTGCAATTGCACTAGCACTAGCACTAGCACTAGCACTAAAGAGAAGATTAATTGTGGCTAATTTGATGAGTAAAATAAAAGCAAGCTTCATAAACACTCCACTTCGCAATCCAAAAGTCCTTATAGTATTCAGTTTATTTAATTTAAAGTAAATGAGGTATCTTTTGAGATGCCCCCAATTTGGTTAATTTTTTGCCGGTTCACTTCAATGACTCTTCTTATAAATAATTTACTAAAAAGATAGTTTCCAAAACCGTCTTTTGTCGTAAGATAAGTTACAATGATATTTCAGAATAAAAGACTAGATTAATTAAAACAGTGCAATCAACCATTCAAAATTAAGGATTGAGGCAAAATGCTTATTGGTATTCCAAAAGAGAGTTCGAAAGGCGAAAGACGTGTTGCGACTACACCAGATGCGGCACAACAGCTACAAAAGTTAGGTTATGACGTTATTTTAGAGACGGGAGCCGGCGACTCATCAAAATTCCGAGACATTGATTATGAGTCCGTAGGGGTGAAAATTTCAGATTCTAAAAAAGAAATTTTCGAAACTGCAGATATTATCCTTAAAGTAAGAGAGCCAAGCGAGGAAGAGTCGAAACTTTTGAGGGAAGGACAAATATTCATTTCGTTTCTAGCGCCCGCACAAAATCCAGAACTACTTAAAGAATTAGCTGACAAAAAAGTAAATGCATTAGCTGTAGAGAGTATTCCTAGGATATCAAGAGCACAGAAAATGGATGCACTTAGCTCAATGGCAAACATAGCTGGCTATCGAGCAATCGTCGAGGCATCACAATATTTTGGCAGGTTTTTTACAGGGCAAATAACAGCTGCAGGAAAAATCCCACCAGCAAAAGTACTTGTTATTGGAGCAGGTGTTGCAGGGCTAGCTGCAATTGGTGCCGCTAAGAGTATGGGCGCTATTGTTAGAGCCTTTGACACAAGGCCTGAAGTAAAAGAGCAAGTAGAGAGCATGGATGGCGAATTTCTAATGCTTGACTTTGAAGAAGAAGGAAGTGGATCAGGCGGCTATGCCAAGGTTATGAGCAAAGAATTCATCGAAGCTGAAATGGCTCTTTTTGCCGAGCAAGCAAAGGACGTAGACATTATTGTTACCACTGCCTTAATTCCGGGTAAACCGGCACCAGAATTGATAACTGAAGACATGGTCAAATCCATGAGAGAGGGAAGCGTCATTGTGGATTTAGCAGCTGCAATGGGAGGAAACTGCCGTCTTTCAGAGGCTGACAAAGTTGTTGAAAAACACGGCGTGTCAATTATCGGTTATACAGATCTTCCAAGTCGACTTCCAACACAATCCAGTCAGCTATATGCGACAAATCTGCGTCACTTGATTACTGACATGACTCCTGAAAAAGATGGAGAGATTACAATTGATTTTGAAGACGAAGCCATTAGAGGTGCTACTGTTACGATGGCAGGGGAAATTACATTCCCTCCACCGGCCCCAAAGTTATCTGCAGCGCCAGCGAAGAAAGAACCTCCTGTTGAGAATGTTCAACCCAAGAATGATGCTGAGAAAAAGGAGACAGGTTGGCTCCCATTCATTCTTGGAGGCGCAGCATTTTGCGGTTTAGGTCTAGTCGCCCCAGCGAGTTTTGTTGCTCACTTTACTGTATTTATTTTAGCCTGTTTTGTTGGCTACATGGTCATTTGGAATGTTACGCCAGCACTTCATACACCACTCATGAGTGTTACAAATGCCATTAGCAGCATAATCATTATAGGCGCACTGCTACAAATATCAGCACCAGATCCTTGGGTCATTTGGTTATCCGGATTTGCGGTTTTAATTACTAGTATTAATATTTTTGGTGGCTTTGCTGTTACACAGCGAATGCTCGACATGTTTAGAAAATAAGGATCTATCGATATGTCTCAAGGTTTAATAAACATGGCTTATATAGGAGCCACTATTCTTTTTATCTTAGCGCTCGGTGGTTTGAGCAAGCAAGAAACAGCAAGACGTGGCAATATCTTAGGAATGATCGGTATGGGTATTGCGCTGGTTGTCACGGTCGTGGGTTTAGTAACACGAAATTATGAGCTACTTTTTGGTGCAATGATCATAGGCGGCATTATAGGATTTGTTGCAGCAAAAAAAGTTGAAATGACTCAGATGCCAGAACTCGTAGCAATCCTGCACAGCTTGGTTGGATTGGCTGCAATGCTAGTTGGATATGCTAATTTTCTTAGCCATGCCGTTGAATATGTGGGTGTTGAAAAAACCATCCATGATATTGAAACTTACCTCGGCATTCTAATCGGATCGCTGACATTCTCAGGCTCCGTAGTTGCTTATTTAAAACTTAGTGGAAAATGGGGAGGCAAACCATTACTTCTTCCAGCCCGCCATTGGTTAAATCTCATCCTACTTATACTGGCCATTTACTTTGGATATGCATTCGTCATTGAAACTGCAAGTGGCAATGGCATTCAGCCACTTATATTTATGACAGTGATTGCATTGTTATTCGGTATACATATGGTCGCAGCGATTGGTGGCGCAGATATGCCAGTTGTTGTGTCAATGCTAAATAGCTACTCTGGATGGGCAGCTGCAGCTCTCGGATTTATGCTCGCAAATGACTTGCTGATTGTTATCGGAGCATTGGTTGGTAGCTCAGGTGCAATTCTTTCCTACATAATGTGTAGGGCAATGAATAGAAACTTTATCTCAGTTATAGCGGGTGGTTTTGGAACCGGAACATCGTCGACAGGGCCTGCAATTGAAGTTGAGGGAGAAGTTATTGCAACCTCTGCTGAGGAGCTAGCATCTCAACTCACATCCGCAAAAGAGGTAATGATTATTCCAGGTTACGGTATGGCAGTTGCACAAGCTCAACATATGGTTAGTGATATTGCTAAAATTCTAAGAAAGAAAAACGTAAATGTTCGTTTTGGAATACACCCCGTAGCCGGAAGAATGCCAGGGCATATGAATGTTCTCTTAGCTGAAGCTAAAGTGCCTTATGATATTGTTTTCGAAATGGATGAGATAAATGAAGACTTTCCAAAGGTCGATGTCTCAATCGTAATCGGAGCAAACGATATTGTTAATCCTGCCGCTCAAGAAGTTCCCGATAGCCCAATCGCTGGTATGCCAGTGTTAGAACCATGGAATGGAAAGAGAACCATTGTTCTAAAACGAGGAATGGCAACAGGGTACGCAGGTGTAGAAAATCCACTTTTCTACAAAGAGAATACCCGTATGCTTTTCGGTGATGCTAGGGATAGCCTAGAAGCAGTTTTTAGAGCGATTGATTCATAGCACTAAAAAATTCGCGCATTCGCAAAAGATTGGGTATTGCCTCTCCTAAAAGCATATCTTTTTATAAACCCGCTGGTCGTTCTATAATGGTTTTTATTGATTTGTAATCGTAATTTCATCGAGCGAATATTTATTTTAGCGGGAGAATAATTTGGGCTGGAAAAACGAAGTTGAAAGTGCCATGAGCGCCCATATCGATGCCCGAAAATCTGGCGATATAGAAACTGTAATCAGCTCCTATTCAAATGAGTGGACAGATAGCAAGGGATTTACAAAGGACTCCCTGAGAGACGGTCATCTCGCCTTCACCATCGGCGCAACATCTGAGGAAGTTCAAATAAATTTGGATGAGGCGCAAATAACACAAAATGGTGATCTCAAAATCTATAGCCCGATTACCATACATACCTCAAAAGGTACGATCTCATATGCGTACACGTTAAAAAAAGAAAATGATGATGTCTGGAGAATTATTTACACGAAGACACTGAATTGGGAGCCGTTCCCAATGACCAAGGAAATGAAGGCTAAAAAAGATAAATTCGATGCGACCGCTATGTTGATTAGGGAGCATAGAGAGACGCTTTTGAATGACAAATTTAGACCCAGCTATCATTTTGTAGTTGCCGAAGGATATGCCGCTCCTTTTGATCCCAATGGTGCGATCTTTTGGAAAGGGAAATATCATCTTTTTTATATCTTTCAAGATAGTCGAACTGGAGAAAAGTCAGATCATTGGGGACATGTATCAAGCATCGATCTAATGCACTGGCGTCATCACCCAACTACGCTAATTGAGGGAATGTACAGTGGAAATTGCTTTATCAATAAACATGGCATCCCAACTATGTGTTATCACCAAGTAAACTCTGGTAACTCACTTGCCGTTGCCTTGGATGATAATTTAGATGGATGGGAAAAATTATCGACCAATCCCATTACTCCGAACACTGTAGAAGGAGATCAGCATCATAACAAATATCGTTCGTGGGACCCTTTTGGATGGTTCGATGGAGAGCACTATTACTCGATTTTCGGAGGAGAACATCCAGCAGTTGCAAAATCAAAACATTTAGAGGGTCCCTGGGAGTATACGGGCGATCTTTTTGCACATGGCTTAGAGGGAGTATCAATAAACGAGGATGTATCTTGTGCTGAGCTTTTTAAATTGGGCAATAAAGATGTTCTATTGTGTATCAGTCATCGATTAGGATGCAGATATTATGTCGGTGAGTGGAAGAATGATCAGTTCTATCCAGAGTATCATTCCAGAATGAGTTGGACCGATAATATGTTTTTTGCGCCCGAAAGTTTAACTGACTCGAGTGGCAGACGCATTATGTGGGCTTGGATTCTTGATTACAGAGACTTTTCTGATAGAGCTAAAGATCAATGGTCTGGAACCTTGAGCCTGCCCAGAGTTTTAACTTTGAATAAAAACGGATCATTAGACATCGACGTGGTTGCTGAGGTAGAAAAATTACGTTATCAACCATTCTCTCTCCCTCCGTTTGTTGTGCAAGCGGATAATGATGCCCGAATTGATGGAACGTTTGGCAATAGCTTTGAATTAATCATAGAATTTGATGAAAGTGATGCTCAGGAATTTGGAGTTAAAGTCTGTGTTTCTGAAGATGAAGCTGAGTACACCATTATCTCCTATGATAAAAATGCTGAGCTATTAAAGGTTGATACAACAAATTCTGGTCCAGAAAAATCGCCAAAATCAATTGAATCGGCTCCTTTGGTCCTTTCAAAAAGAGAGAAGCTGATAATAAGAGTGTTTGTCGACAAATCAGTCATTGAAATCTTTGCTAACTCAAGGCAAGCAATTGCTCGACGAATATTTCCTGAAAAAACTGATAGCACTAGCGTAAAGGTTTTTACTAAAGGCTCTAATGTCGAGGTCACTAAATTTAAATCGTGGCAGATTGCGCCCTCTAATCCCTATTGAAAATATTATGAGAGTTAATTTATATCGATCTATGTTACTTATTTTTCTCTCCTTTTCGTTAAATGCAACAGAGAAACCCAATGTTTTACTGATCATGGTTGATGATATGAATACCATGCTAAGTACTTATGGCGATACCCAAGTTAAAACACCTAACTTGGAAAAGCTTAAGGCTAACGGAATCCAATTTAATCGCGCCTATGTTCAATATCCACAATGCACTGCAAGCAGAGCGAGTATGTTGACGGGGCTCTATCCCGGGCAGAATGGAGTCACTCAACTTCGACAGCATTTTAGAAACTATGTCCCATGGGTGAAAACACTACCTCAGGTATTTAAAGAAAATGGCTATTACACGGCCCGAGTTGGCAAGATTTTTCATTATGATGTTCCGCGAGAGATGGGTACTGATGGAATGGATGATCCAATTTCATGGATAGATAAATACAATCCGGTTGGTATCGATAGGACAGACCATAAAAAAACAAAGTGGCTTGGGCCAAGAAAACCAAAAGATAAGTGGGGTGGTGGCGCGATAAGCTGGATTCGAGCCGGCGGCTCTTCGCAAGAACATACAGATGGGATTGCGACTCAACAAGCAATAAAGATTCTAGATTCAAAGCATCCCAAGAAAACTGGAGATCCATTTTTTTTAGCCGTTGGTTATTTTAGGCCCCATGTTCCATTTGGAGCACCTGAAAAGTTCTTTGATCTATATCCAGTTGAGAAAATAAAATTTATTAAAGATGACTTAAAAGATCGAGACGATATTCCCACTGCTGCGCTTTCCGACGATCATCACACGCTTAAAATGACGGATGACCAAAGACGAGAAGCGTATCAAGCATATTTTGCATCCATCTCGTTTGTGGATGAACAAATTGGAGCATTATTAGCTCATCTTGAATTACTTAACTTAACAAAATCTACAATCGTTGTTTTTGTCTCAGATCATGGTTTCCTCATGGGACAGCATGGACTTTGGCAGAAAAAAAATCTTTTTGAAGAATCCGTCAGGACACCTTTGATAATCGCCTCACCATTCACTCATCTAAATAGTAACGAAAGCGATGCGCTTGTAGAAATAATAGACATTTATCCAACGATATTAGAGTTAACCGGAATTGCTATTCCCAAGCATGCATCCGGAATAAGTTTTACTCATCTTCTTGAGAATCCGGACCAGAAATTTAGAGAGAGCGCATTTAGCCAGACAGACTCCAAAGCAGGAAAAACACGGCCGGGGTTTCCAAAGGCAGTGGGCTACTCAATCAGAACAGATCGATTTCGTTATACTGAGTGGGGCAGTGGGGAATATGGTGCAGAACTATATGATCATTCAAATGATAAAAATGAATTAAATAACCTCATATCAAATCCGACATTTCAGTTAGAAAAAATTAAATTGCAATCATTGCTGAAACAGCGAATTCAAGAGGCGCAAACAAAAAAGAGATAAATTTTTTGTGGTATTTTTTGAATTAGTATAAATTTGAGTGTAGCGTTAAGCTGATAAATCCAAAAAATAATAGATCCAGTTTTAGAAATGCCCTTTTTTAAAGTAAAAGATGAAAACAAATTAGTGATTACTAACTTTAAAGTAATGTTTACATCCTTTAAAGAGACACCTCAATTTGTAAAAATAAAAAGACTCGAGGCTAAAAGACGAATTAAATTTAATCAGCCAGAGATCTTTTTTACCGTTCGAAATCCTTACAATCGAGTGACGTCATTTTTTTTAGACAAATTTCGAAACATACCACTGAGTGTCAATCCAGACTCTTCTTATAAATGGGAAAGGCCCCAAAGAGTTTTTTTTCCGCTTCTAGGACTTCCTATAAGAGCCAGTGATGTTACTGAAGTTCGAGATAGACTATTAAACACATCTTTCTCTGACTACATAATGATGCTTCATCGAATTCATGAGGTTGATGAGCATGTAAATCCGCAATCATGGATTCTTAATCATCCTCGGTACTACTTTGCCCAAAGTCTAGATTTAGAATTAAAAGATATAAATTGTATTAAAATTGAAGATAGTAAAGAGATGACACGCTTCGCTGATAGCACAGGATTTAACCTCAAGAAAAAAGCCAATAGCACTTCAAAATTTGATGAGGACTTGAGCTTTAGTGGGGAGCATTTAGAAATCGTAAATAATATTTACTCTGAAGATTTTAAAAATTTTGGATACAAAAAACGCAAAAAATAAAAAGTAATTATCCTGCTTTTAAGCGTTAGCCATCATTTGATTAACCTGCCTTAGAAAATTTCCTTGCTCGCAATCAACGTTGTGCTCTGGGCAGTTATCTTGGTGTAAAAGTCTTTTAATTTTAAATAATGTTGGTTCAATCCAGTCCGTATTACTCTCATAAGGTAAGACTGACGTTGAAAATTTCATTGTTGCCATTGATGGATCAATATCTATCATCCCATTTATGCCTACATGCAGCCCATCAACATATATAAAGTAACCAATTTTATTAACCTCGAAGCCTAAACGCCTCATAATCCAAATGTACATATCCATTTGACGCTTATACGACATTTTCCAATCGCCATACAAATTCACCGGCTTAGGCTCCTTTGATTGGTTCGAAGTTGACTTAAAATCAACGATATGTAGCTCTCCGGTGTGTTCATTTATCAGAACATCATCTAAGCCACCACCTAAGAGAATGTTGGTTTCCTCATGCACGCTGTGAAAATAACCTTTTGCTCCAAAATGCAGAGAGGACGTCCATTTATCTAAATCATCATGCTTGAAGGGAATAAGATGCCCTAAACCATTCTTCTCCAGAATAGGATGCGTTTTTATGCCCCGCACCGCATCGAAATCACGCTTAAGCAATTTGTCAGTATTAGAATTGATATTAAACGGTGGCATTGAGGGAAATTTAATACCCTTGACTTTATCCAACCAAAAACAGGCTGGGCAACGAACAAAGTTCTCTACCTTACTTCTTGATATCTCGAACGGATTTTCATTATTCGGATCAAAGAATTTCCTGTGTCTTGCCACTTTTTTCTAACCTTTTATTTTTCCTGAACATGAAATAATTTGTTGTAAATCTTCCATTGGTCATTAACTTTAATAAGCGACAAAGTATCTATAAAAGTAATACCAAGATAGACATCTTTTACTTTCACATGTGCTGTCTGTCCCTCGATTGCAATATCAATTACCTCATAAGTGACATCGTTTGAGCTCTCGTGAGGTGATGGTTGTTGCGAGAGAACAAAACCTGAAAAATCCGCAAGTGTCATTTCCAAAAAATCACCATGAAGATATCCAACCACCGATGCATTTGGATGAAAAGCTTCTTTTGTTTTTTCAGCGCTCGAAAAATTCATACCATCAATGTATGTCTGAATTACCTTGGATATTTCGTCTTTGTCACTCATAATTTCCTCCTTAAAAATCATTTTAAGACTTGAATTATACTAATTCATATTAAACAGCATCGGTAAAATAATTGATGACTCCGCAAAATCATAATCTATATTCTCACTACCAAAAACAATTTATCAAATTTAAAAACAAGCCAGCCTTGCGATTAATAGATAATAAGACGATTTATTATAAAGATCTGGAAAAAGAGTCAGCAAAGATTGCAAACTATTTAAGAGATCTTGGGGTTAAGATTGGGGATAGGGTATCCGTTCAAGTTCAAAAGTCACCAGAGGCGCTTTACCTGTATCTCGCATGCTTAAGAGCAGGATTTGTATATCACCCTTTGAATGTTGGTTACAAAGAACATGAATTAGATTTCTTTTTCCAGAATGCCAAACCATCACTAGTGGTTTGCGATGAAAGCAACCTGGAAATAATTAAAAATTTAGCTCTCAAAAATAAGATTTCAAAGGTCCTAACATTAAATTCAGATTCAACAGGCAGCCTTCTTGAAGAAGCTGAAAAATGTCCGTCAACCTTCGACACTGTCCATAAAGAAAATGATGATCTAGCAGCACTTTTATATTCCTCTGGAACCACTGGAACTCCAAAGGGAATCATGCTGACTCATCTGAATCTCTCTAGTAATGCTTACTGTTTAAAAAATGTTTGGGGGTTTACTGATAAAGATGTCTTGCTCCATGCATTACCCATTTTTCATGTCCATGGTCTTTTTGTTGCACTTGGTTGTGTATTCTTATCAGGTGCTTCAACTTTTTGGTTAAACACATTCAATCAAAATGAAGTACTGAGTGCACTCCCAAAATGTACTGTGATGATGGGAGTGCCTACCTATTACACAAGACTTCTTGCTACAAATCAGATGAATAAACTTGTAACCAAAAATATGAGGCTCTTTATTTCTGGATCTGCACCATTGTTAACTGATACGTTTGTAGAATTCGAGCAAGCCACAGGACATTGCATCCTGGAACGCTATGGTATGACAGAGACCAATATGAGTACATCTAATCCACTAGATGGGAAACGCAAAGCAGGAACTGTGGGCATCCCTCTTCCTCAAATAGAAATCAGAATAACTGATAATAATGGCAAATTAGTGGATGAAGGGGATATAGGAAATATTCAAGTGCGAGGGCCAAATGTGTTTAACGGTTACTGGAGGATGCCAGAGAAAACTTCTGAGGAGTTTACGCATGATGGTTATTTCAATACTGGCGATAAGGGCATAAAAGATGCAGATGGTTATATCTCTATAGTGGGTCGATCCAAAGATATGATAATTACGGGAGGCCTTAATGTTTATCCGAAAGAAGTTGAACTAGTAATTGATGAGATAGACGGTATTTTGGAATCAGCAGTAATCGGGATTCCAGATCAAGACTTTGGAGAGGCAGTCGCCGCCCTCATCGTGTATGAAAAAAATGAATGTAGTCCAGAAGTTGAAGAAATATTAAAACTATTGAAGGAAAAAATTTCTAACTTCAAGGTTCCAAAGCAGATTGTTGCAATTGATGAATTACCAAGAAACACAATGGGTAAGGTTCAAAAAAATATATTACGAGATTCTTTTGCAATGCTTATCTCAAAAAGTAGTTAAATTGAGTACTTGCTCGACATCTTTAAAATCGATGTATTTGAAGTTTTGTCGTTTTTCATCACAATTATCACAATCATTTTTATCATCCTGAACGACTAACAGACCACTATCAAAGGTTGAATTGAAAGAAAAATTTACTGCATCAATCCCGTCTGTCTCTGAGACACTATCGACATATTCTCTAAATAAACGGTCACTGTCAGTGACCATAAAACTTCCTATGTATTGATAGGGCGCTTGTCTTCGATATAAGTTAAATTTTGAATCTCCTTGAGACGACAGAATAATGTATCCAGCCACACTCGACGTTTTGTAAAGAGCGACTCCTTCGGGATCTCCACCGATGTTCCCTTCTCGAGAGTCAACTACCTTATAGTTTGATAGATCAGGATAAGCCGTCAAATCATAAGCTTTTAATACTCCATTAGTTTCCTCTTCAGAAATAAAAAGAGTTCGATGTTCATCATCATAAACACAGCCTTCAGACTCGCCGCCATTGTCAAAAGTGAGTAATCTCTGCATTGACCCATTTCTGTAATTCCACATCTCAACACTTGGACCTTCATCTTCTGTTGCGAAAAATATTAATCCAAACTCCTTATCAAAACCCGCACAAATACCATAGACATTCACATCCGTACTTTCAGATATGGAAGGGCTTTGATTTAATGAGAAATTCTTATCAGACGCGCCATCTTTTAGATTTTCATTTCTGACGATCCATAGATCAATGGTTTGATCTGTTCTGTTTGAGCCAACGATATAAGTCTCACTTTCAATAATCCTTAGATCAATATTGTTAATCTCACCCAGAGCTGTGTAGCCAACTTTACTTCCTTTGAGATCATAAACATATACACCTGCCCTTTTGTCTGTCCCAAAAATCAGAGAATTGTTTGGGCTATCAAAGTTAGTCCATATTGCTGGATCATCTGCTGCGTCACCTTTTGTGTCAACTTCAGGTGTCTCATAAACTGACGTAACACTTGGATAATCAGAACATGCAGCTAATGGAATGAAAAACGTCAGCATAGTTATACATAACAAAAAGCGAAGAACTGAATCTAGAATGTATGAAATCATGCTATCTACCTAAAAAGGGCTGATCATAAACTAAAACGGGCTGATCATAAACTAATCAGCCCGAAGATTTTTCGTGAATAATTTAAAAATTGTAAGTCATACCGAGAGAATAATTACGTCCATAAACATCATATTGAGATAACTGATTCTCATTACCCCAGTAATAATATTCTTCTTCATTACCCAAATTAACTGCCTCAAATTTAAACTCTAAATTATCGGAAGTTTTATATTTCGCTGTAAAATCTACTTGAAGGTAGTTATCGACGAACCGAGAATTATTCTCTGAAACATCATCAATGTCATCGCCCTCATCAGACAGCCAATCCAAATAGTCACTTCTGTAGTTTGCAGCGAGCCTAACATCCCAGGGACCTTTGTCATAACCAAGACTTATATTAAAAGCTTCGTCGGCTAATTTCCTAAACGGAGTAGTGAAGCTCACATCATCGGTTGGCTCAAAAGTACTCTCTCCATCAGTAAGTGTTACATTGCCGGCAAAGTACATGCCATTCTCCCAACCATATTGAAGATTTAATTCCAAACCATTAATTGTGGAGTCTTGCGCATTTTCCCACGTTTCAACATCATCATTAAACGTCACACCTAAGAAAGTTGCTGTTTTATATATCTTTGGATAGATCGCATTTTCAATATTTTTTCTAAACAAACCGACACTTGCAAAGGTCATATCATCCCCATAAAACTCAAGAGATAGATCATAATTTATTGCTTCATAAGGTTTTAAATCAGGATTTCCTGCGCTACCACTTATATCTCCCTCATCATTATCATAATCAAGCTTAGGAGCCGTTTTCTTGAATCCGGGTCTGGATAATCCCTTCCAGATAGCTCCTCTTAATTGAAGTCGATCATCTAAGAAATACTTGACATTAATACTTGGTGCAAAAAATGAATGATTACTTCCCGCAAAAACTTGATTTCCGTCTTGATCAAATGCTTGAGATTCAGTTGAAGTGTCTTCATAACGCACACCTGCGACTATTACTCCCTTGTCAAAAGTGTAGGTATTTTGAATATACAAAGCATTAACTTTCTCTTCGGTCACAAAATCACGAGCATAATCATTACTGAAATCCACAGAGAGGCTATCTAACTGATTTCTTAAAGCGTATATCATGTCTGGATTTGCTTGCTGACTGAAGGTTTGTCCCGCGAATTGCCAGTCAAGCGTTTGTGGATCAAAGTCTGCCATTGTCATATCCGCCTCATAGACAATGATGTAATCATCGACGTCTTTTTCTCTGTTCTTACTCTTAAAACCTACTTTTAAAGTACCCAAATCTGTTTCTCTTTCAGCATTCACTGAGAAAGCAAACTCAGAATCTTTGGACACATTTTCCGTTATTTCAAGCTCTTTAAAACCTAATTCTGCAGGAGAATAGATACTGGTATCTGACGGGGTTATCGTCGGTCTCTGAGGATTACTCCACTCTATTGTTCCCACAGTATCCTTCATATCATTTCTAAAAGTGACGTCAGCGTTATCACTATCGTCTTCCTCAGCAAAAGAATAACTAATTTTAGGATCAATAATCCAGTCTCCCATCGTCCCTTCAAAGCCAAGTGTGAACGCAGATAGTGTCCTTGTCTCATAACGCACTCTGGTTTCAGCGTCGTGCCGTATCCTTTCAGTTTGCATGCTGGTTGCAGTCTCGGTCCCATCTATTAACTTAATCTTGCCATATTCATCTTTCCATCTGAGTTCAGCATCATCATACTGATTCCAAAATGCACTCAAGAAAACTCTCCCATCTGATACCAACAAGTCTGCATCATAACTTAATCCATACCTTTCTCTCGTCAACTCATAAAACCGCATTTCGTAATCATCATTCATTAAACCGTCTTCCCAACCAAAACCAGTTTCGTTGTTGTAGGCTACAATGTCCTTGCTTGAATACGTAACGGCTAAAATGTTTGCAAATGTGTCACTCAGTTTTTCACCATAAGTGATAGACATCTTCGGATTGAAATTTTCATCTGCATACTGACTAAAATTATTTTGTATCTTCGCTTTAAAAAATCTTCCATCTATACTCGAAGGCTTTTTGGTGTTGAAGTCGATTCTTCCACCGATCGAATCAGAGTCCATCTCAGGCGTCAACGATTTCGCAACTGTAATCGACTCTAATAACTCTGTTGGCAGGCCATCGAGCATGACGCTCCTGCCATTCTCCGGAGCAACCATCGAAGCGCCATTTACAGCAATACTATTTAAATCAGAAGACAAGCCCCTTATTGTGACATATCTTCCTTCTCCCTGGTCATTTTCTACTGAAATTCCAGAGAGTCGTCTCACGGCCTCGGCTGCTGTCGTATCAGCAAATCCCCCCAATGCATCTGAGTCAACCACTGACATGATATTATCAGCCTCTCTCTGTTTATCTACAGCAGAGATTAAGCTTGCTTTTGATCCAACAACGACCACCTCTTCAATGTTATCCAGATCCTGGGCGTTGAGGCTAATTCCAGCATAAAGGGCAGTAGTTGCGGCAATCGCTATTGCTAAACGTTGTTTATTCATTGGAGCTCCTTATAAGAGACAAAAGATACATGATTTCAGATTTACTTTATAACAATACTGCAAAAATATGACAGAAATATTGCAACAAAAGTCACCTCTATTTCCACTACACTCCTTAATCTTTCGGTACTAACGAGTGTTTAATGTTTATCATTTTTGTCATACACTATGCCGAAATTGTCGTCTGGACTGATTGTGAAATTAAAGAAAATTAAAGCAATTGAAACTCCTTACGAAAATATAAGTGAGTCCGACTATCAAATTGAAAAACGTCGACTTCAAGTTGAGCTTTTAAAGATCCAACAGTGGGTAATGAAGCGCAATCTTAAGTTGATCGTGCTTTTTGAAGGAAGAGATGCTGCTGGAAAAGGCTCGACCATAAAGCGGTTCACAGAAAATTTAATACCCTCACACTTTTCTATTCATGCGTTAGGAGTACCGTCAAAATCAGAATCAAAATATTGGTTTCGACGATATGAATCTTTATTTCCAAAGGAAGGTCATATTTCATTTTTTGATAGATCTTGGTATACACGAGCACTTATTGAACCCACGATGGGATATTGCTCTGAAAACCAATACAAGAGATTCATTAAAAAAGTTCTGTCATGGGAACATAATCATATTGAAAGTGGGATTATAATTTTTAAGTTTTATCTCTCTGTTGACCGTAAAACACAACTTATTCGTTTCGAAAATCGATTAAGCAATCCACTAACTTATTGGAAACTATCAGACAATGATATCCACGCCAGGAAGAAATGGGCAGTTTTTACAAAGTATAAAGAACAAATGTTCGAATATACTTCCTCAAAGAAATCTCCCTGGATAGTAGTCAATGCTAACACAAAGAAACAAGCAAGACTGACCAGTATGTTATACTTAGTCAGAGCGTTTGGGCGTAGGAAATTTGAACCCCTTACTGGTGAAGATGTCATCGTCACTCATAGCATATCCGTTGGAGGAGTGAAATTTGGAGGTTTAACCCTACAACAAATGGCAGTTTTAAAAGAACTAAAAGAAAAAGAAATTACGTAGGAACTTTATGGAACCAGTAAAAATCGAATCCACAGCCCTAGAGGCTCCCAATTCGCTCAAAACCACAGTGGCACTTCCAGTGATTGAGTCGGCTGGCGGTTTGGTATGTAATAAAAACAATCACATACTTCTTATGTTCAAACGTGGAAAGTGGGATATGCCAAAGGGAAGAGTGGATGATCAAGGAAAGAAGGTTTCGGCGATCCGAGAGATTAATGAAGAAACTGGTTTGAATACTTCTAATTTGTCTATTGTTGGAAAATTGGTATCAACTTGGCATACCACAAGACACGAGAACATAAAATATCTTAAAAAAACTCATTGGTATGCTATGCACTATGATGGACTTGATGATGAAACAATCCCTCAAGTTGAAGAGGGAATAATAGAATGCCGGTGGGTCCACCTTAGTGAACTACCTAAGTATAGGGCTTTAATGAGGTCTCGAGTCGAGTATGTCGTAGATTTTTGGCATGAGAACCTTGCTTACATTGCCAGATCTTAATTTAGCAAAATCCCAAAACAAAATTAATTTGAGACTCTATTGAAGACAATTAAATAAGTCCTTTTCAAACGACTCATCAATCGATCCCGAAATCAATTCAATTCGACTCTCTAGACAATCATCAAGCTCAATTTCTGTGAGTCCATCAAAGGTTAAGTTGTATCCAAAAACACCGTTATCAGTAATAAATACTGCCTTCATTCGATCGATAATTAGTCCAGTCAGTAAAGCAAACAACTTTTGATGATCAAATACTTTTTCTGGAGAGAATCGCCAACCAACACTCATAAATCCCTCGGCTTTATTCATAGCTTTCACATATCCGCCTTCTGGAATAGGTTCATCCGAAATTGCGGCTTTTTGATTATTCTTTACTGGGAACTCGTTAGGATTTTGGGTTCGATATGAAGTTGGACCTAACAGTATCGATAGAGGTATTTCACCATTTTGAGAAAACACAATCTTTGTATGAGATTGACCGGACTGCGCAATATAGTTTTGAAGACTCTCTCTGTCTGAATCCTCGTATAAATCTATCTTATTGCCAATGATAATATCGGCAACAGTTATTTGTTGGGTAAAAATGACGTTTTCCGTAAAGCGCTTTTCTTTTAATTTTCTTGCATCTACCAAAGTGATAGTTTTCTGAATTGATAGTATCTCTTTGTAATAACTCGCTGAGAGAATATCTAATACCTCTTGCGGATGCCCAAGACCTGTCGGCTCAATTAAAAGTCTATCTGGCTTGGCTTTTTCTAGTAATTGAGCGATAGCCAACTGCATTGAAATTCCCGCAGTGCAACACATGCATCCACCCGGAACTTCGCGAATAAATATATTTGAATCGGTTGATTGGTGATTTTGCAATAAGCTACCATCAATGCCAATTTCACCAAATTCATTAACAAGAACGGCCCAGCGTTCATGACTAGATTTTTGGCTTAATAAATTTAAGATTGCTGATGTCTTACCGACACCTAAAAAGCCTGAAATGACATTTGTAGGAATTCCAAGCAGAGGTTTTTGATCAGCACTCATTGAAAAATCTTAGAAGCAAAATGTGTATATCAAAAAGTATATAAGACTAGCGGTGTTTTATTAAGTACTGCTACCGTCAGTTTCGGGGCAATCACATTTTTCTAATTTTGAGGTTCCACAGAGTCGATAGTTTAGCCAATGTGCTAGTGATAAGAATGACGCACCCGCCATAGTGAGGGGCTGCTCTGCTGCTTCACCAAAAAATAGTGCCGAAAGCAAGAATATTAGTCCGATCGCTGCAATCACTATAAATTCATTTCGCTTATGCTCTTTGCAACCCAAAGTCAGTGCGTAGATGCTAGTTGGGATAGCTGCGAGCACCATCCACATGTGGAAGTATTCACTATCTAAATATACGGCCACAATACTTGGGACAGCAATTAAAATAACTGGCAATGCCAAGCAATGAATAACGCACGCGAGGGACAAAGCAATCGCTAACCGGTCTGTAATTAATTGAAAAGTCTTCATTATCTACCTCGAGCTTACTGGGTCGTGATACTACAGCTAATTGGATTACCTTTTCAAGGTAAAGTTTAAACTACATCTTTACAATTCGAATATATCTCAAAATCAAGAACTAATTATTTAAAATTGTGTGCACTTATCTATACTTTAATACCGAATGCAGTATTTCCATCAAATGCAATGAGTCTTGTTTATTAAATTGGGGACACTCCAACAAACTCGCAGCTAAACATCTGTGTATTGCCTCGATCATATAGATGAATCCTTGTTGATTTACAAATGCTCTAGGAACATTAACCGAGCTGGGTATAGGGTAGTCAAACCTCTGAGTGGGAGATGGCGTATTGTCTCTCATATACCGTGAAGGAGTAATTGGCGGAATACGAACAGTTAAACTGGTCGGGCAGTGTGCCGGCTGCTCAAGAGTAATCCTACCTTTTGTGCCTGTAATTTCAGTCACCTCGGGAAATTCACTCGGATACGCAATAAAAGTTAAATTTGCGAATCGATTATTCTCAAATTCTAGGATAGCACCCCCTGGTCCAGGTGCCTTACCACTAACTTTTATATCAATAGGCTTCGCATCAATTCCGAAAGCTAGAGTGACAGCTTGCAAGGTATAGAACGGATCGAAATCAGCCTGCACCATGAGGACATCACCGATCGCATTAGACTCAATTAAATTTCTAGCGTGCTCCAAGGCGGGGAAGAAGCGCGGCCAGACTCCATCCTGCAACATAACATTATTTTTTTCAGCTGCAGCATACATTTCTTTAGCTTCCTCAAGGCTTTCAGTAAGTGCTTTCTCACAGAGAACATGCTTACCTGCATTAAGCGCCATGATGCTGTGCTCTTTATGAATCTCCTGAGGCGTTCCAATATAGACGATATCAATTTCGGATGAGGCAAGCATTTCACCAAGATTGTTATATGCCTTTGCCACACCATAAGACTCAGCAAAAGACTTTGCTTTCTCACGCGAGCGTGAAAAAACACCTGCAATATTGGCTCCGGGCACCGCTTTTGATGATAGAACAAATTGCCTAGAAATCTCTCCAGCACCTACTATTCCCCATCTCAGAGGAAAAGCCACATCCTTGGGATCAGTTAAGCCTAAACTCACATCTCTGGGAATAACCGCGGGATCAGGAACAGGAGGCATTGTTTTTGCCATGCTTTTATACCTAAATTAAAGACCTGGAAATCGTGGCAGAACAAAAAAGGCGTGTCAAAATTTAATAAATAGTTTGATCAGGTAAATGAGCATATACTCCCTAATTATGCTCACATACCTCACCAAGTCAAAAATCACGCTTTAGTGCTTTTGCCCCAAACCATTAGTAGTTGCATCCCAACGATCAACGCATGAAATACATATGACAAAGGTCCCCCAGGGTTTAAAGGCGAACTCCCAACCTCAATCAAATTATCAGCGCCTGCAGTTCTTTCATTCAATAATGCCATCGCACTTGCCGAAGTGCTAATTATATCACCTGCAATCATCGTGACATTTAAAAACGATAGGCCTACCATAACAAAAAAAACACTGACTAGAATTTTGCCAACCAACTCGGCGTTCTGCTCTTCACGCACTTTCGCCGCAAATCTAAACCCAAGCCACGTCATCAGGACCATTCCAACAAAATACATCGCATTCGAAATCAATCCCATATGCATAATATTCCAGATCTCTATTTCACTCATATTATTTCCCCTAAATTTTTAAAAGTTTTTTTGATTTTATTCAGCGGTGTATAGCATTCCACATTCTTCAAAGTTATCACTTTGGACCTCATCTATCAATGCAGCTACTGCTGGCCATGCAGATCCCCAAGAGGCTCCTGAGAAATAATCATCTATTATTTTGCCATGTGCTTCTGCATCTGGAGTGACTGATCGCAATGTGTAAGTGTCGACCTCATTTACACCCCCTCCCATCGCAACAAAAAGAGCATTCTGAAAACTACCATACCCGGCATCTTGAATTGCTTTTTCAATTTTAGCTAATCCTTGGATAAAAGCCTTCATATTTTTCGGAGAAACCTTTACTCTTTGAACTCTTTCGAATCCTGGAGTTAGTGTCTCAAAGGCCTTTAAAGGTTTCCAAGCTACGCTATATTTTGGCTCTCTTAAACTTGCGATCGCTGGAGGCGCTTTTTCCGGATCATAAGCACTGAACTCAGATAGCGCCGTTGTAACATCTGAATACGCATTCCAAATGAACATCTGCCCTCGAAAATCTTGGCCAGTCAACGTTCGACAATAACCAGCAGCAGTGGGACCAACCGACTCAAATAACCCCGGGGTTGATTTTAACGTTTCAAGGTAAGCTTCATAATCAGTGGCGGCTACGATAAAGGTGGTGAACGCTCCAGTATTAGCACTCGGCTCTGCATGATCATCTGCAGAAACAAAAAATGATGATGCGAACAAGCATCCTAAAATAAATATACTATAACTTTTCATCTTTCCTCCTTTTTTTAGTTAAATGTTAAAACAACAAAGTGTAAATATTCGCACTATTTAATCTATATAAATAAAAACAATTGCAAGGATATAATTATCTCTAGCGAGTTTAAAATCATGCAAAATATAAACTATAGACATTTATGCTCAATTGCGAGGTTTTAAAGTGGACTGCCAGTCACCTATCCAATTAAAAAAGCGTTTAAACACTAACTAAAATGTGTAATCTTTTTAACTTGAGGAAAGAAAAAATTTAAAATCCAGGCAGAAAAACCAACCATTACTGCTGCAAATGCGAGAGCTACAGCCACACCAAAATACTCTGCAATGCCTCCGATAGGAGCAACTGCCAAAGGCATAAGACCGCTCATTACAATCAAAAGGCTCAACACACGGCCACGAATATGTTGAGGGGCAGCCAATTGAATAATACTCATATTTAATGCACCAAATACAGAACCAAAAAATGCAGTAACAGCACCAATTAAAATAGCAATCATCAAATTGCCTGTAAATGCAAAGAGAAAAATAGAAATCCCCCATCCATAGGCGGTGGCAAGAAGAAGCTTACCTTTCCATGTAAAATCACCAAGTTTCGCTAGGAGTAACGATCCTATTAATGCGCCAACACCCATGCCAGCGGTAAGCAATCCTAATTCTTCCGGCCCACCACCGATAACATCTTGATTAAATGCAGGCAAAAGAAAACTCGATGCTTTTCCAAAAGCTGATGGAATAAGACCAACAAGTATTAGGCCAAAGATAACTTTATCATTCCAAACAAATCCCAATCCCTCTTTTAAATCATCCAGAGATGAAGTCTTTGGAATATTTTTAGGCCTCCCATGGTGTTTTATAAATAAGGTCAGAATTGTTGCCAAAAATAAAAGGCCAGAAATGACAAAAAATACGAGACCAACACTGTAGTAGGAACTTTTATCGCCGACAGAAAATATTGCAATCAAGCTACCTGCTAAAATCGGGCCGATAATACTGGAAAAATTAAATGTAGATGTCTGAAGAGCAGTGGCATTTACTAGATTTTCCTTTCGGACAATCTCAGGAACGATTGAAAAATTGGCCGGCATACTCAGTGAGCCAATCGCACCAGCAAAAATTCCAAAATATATAAAATGGGAGAAAGTTACTTCCCCAATAAAAACAATATAAGCAAGTATCAACGTTGTCACTGCATTAAAAAGTTGCGCATAGATCATAATATGTTTCTTGCTTATTCGATCAGCAACGACACCACCAACTAGGGAAAAAATAGCTGATGGAATAATGAATGAAAGCATTACCCAAGTAAGTGCCATTGGAGAACTAGTTAGGTCATAAATCAACCAGCCCTGAGCAATTGCTCTCATTTGCATCCCGAATGCTGAGCAGGTGCTGGCCACCCAAAGGAATTGGAAATCTCTAATCAACAATGATTTAAAAAAGCTGTTATCTGACACTTTACATCCGCTGGTGATACTCTCGGTCAACCCAACTTAATTTAAAACGTTTGAATTTTACGAGATTGCTACATTATGAAACATGTTGTTGAAGGAAGAATTTTACTAAGTTTTTAATATTTAGTCTTTTATCATCATTTTGTTGCACTTAAATCTCACCCTTTTTTAATCTCAGGTATTTGTTGATTTCTGTTTACAAAAGATAGATTTCCTAAACCCCAAACTTAATTAATAGACACAAGGAATAAAGTTTATGATCAAACTAATAATTTCATTTTTACTCATCGCATCTGTCTTTTTATTTGTAATCGACGATTTAACACTTTTTTTTCATAACAGGTCCATCTACATAGTACTGGCCGGCGCTTTAAGTTTCGCTATCTTCGGAAAAGATAACCCTGAACGACTTCAGTACTTCTCCAAGGGTGCTGTAACCTTTGGATGGTTGGGGGTCCTTGTTGGTGCCGTAATGTTGCTAGCAAGTCTTGAAGTAGATCCAGCTGGTATAGGACCCGCAATGGCATTAATGCTTCTAACTGCTTTGTATGGTCATATGGTCCAGGCAGCTTGTTTTTTAATCAAGGCTAGCTCGTTGATTAAATAACTGCACGACTTTTTTAGCCTGGCTCACCAAGGTTTTTAATATCATTGCTCATTCGATTTATCTCGCCCTCGCTGAGGGCGATTGATCCAGAATTAGCATTGTTTACAATTTGACTGACAGACTTGGCACCGCAAAGTATATGACTTATACCCGGTTGAGCGGCCGTCCATGCAACTGTCAGTTGCGCAATTGAGCAATGATATTCATCAAGTAGATCCTCCCATTGCGAAAACATATTCAACAAACGTTCAAGATTCTCTTTTTTAAACCAAGGAAGCCACTGCCCTGCATTACTTCGCCAATCATTTTTATCAAACTGCCTTTCTAAATTTATTTTTCCAGTAAGTAAACCTTGCTCCAAGGACATGTAGGTAATTGAGGCAATTTCATTCTCAATGCAGTAGGGCAGAATATCTGCCTCAGGGTTATTATGAAGCATACTGTAACGAAATTGATTACTCGACAGATCTCCGTGTGCATCATAAGTAGCTAACTGATCAACCGTGACGTTGGAAATACCGATTGCTCGGATTTTGCCCTGTTGTTTTAACTCCATTAAACATCTCATTGTGTCCTCTATTGGAGTATCATCAGGTGGTATTGCTGGTTTGTGAACCTGAAGCAGATCAATGTAATCTGTTTTAAGATTTCTCAGGCTATTTTCAACCTCAATTTTGATCGTATCAGGTCGTAAACTTATATACTGATCTCTACCATCTTTTTCACCATTAGGTGAACCTCTCTCATCCTGCCACCAAAGACCACACTTCGTGGCGACTACCGCTTTATCTCTGCGGTCTTTAATTGCTTTGCCAATTACTTGTTCACAATGCCCAAAGCCGTATGAAGGCGCAGTATCTATAAGTGATATTCCTTCATCTAGTGCCGCATGAACTATTTGTATGGTCTCTTTATCATCTGGTGCCGATGAGCCATCACCACCACCAAAATAGTATGTCCCAAGACCAACAATAGAGGCTTCAATCTGCGACTTGCCTAACGGTTCAACCTTCATATCTAACTCCTAGCTACGAGTGCATTGATAGTAACAAAGATGACATATCACTTTCTATATCAATGTCGGTATGCATTCACCCAGTTCGAAAATAGAACTAATTTATGTCATCGATTAGTGCAACGATTATGATAGCTGAGGCACTGTTAGTGATATCATTGGTTACCTGAACACATAAAAGTAAATTCTCAAAAGGCTACAAACCGATGCGTCTTATTAAATTCTTAACGCTATCTGTTGCAATGAGTCGAAACCAAGCTAAGTTTTTCATTAAGAGAGGCCGTGTTTCTGTCAATGGCAAAGCAAAAACCGATCCCGATTTTGAGCTTCTTGATTCCAGTCTAGTACTCTTTGACGGTAAACCAATTTCAATCATCGAGCACCAATATATTGTGCTGCATAAACCGCCGTCTTATGAGTGTGCTTCGACCAACCAACAAAATAAGTCAATTTTAGAACTGATAAAAAATCTATCGGAAAAGCGTAGCTATCACTTTGCTAATATTCTTGCGCCTGAGCTTACTGGGATAGTGCTATTGAGTGACGACATTCGCTGGGTGAGCCGGATGAAGTTGAGATTACAGAAAAAAACTTGGATATACCGAATTAAATTAAAAAGTAATGCTAATGAGGTGATACTTCAGCAACTAAAGAGTGCGTTATCAGAAAATGAAATTACTCCAACCATCGAAATAGACGATGAAGATAAAAGGTCAATGTTGCTTCACCTTAGTCAGACACAAGGAACAGAGATAGTGACAACTTTGGCATCATTAAATCTTACAATTGAAACTTTACAACTTAAGCAACTTGGCAGATTGAACCTTGGTGCGCTTAAAGAAGGTGATTATCTAGAACTCATGGAGAATGAAGTAAAGATCTAATAAAGCACTATAAAGATCTTATTATCTATGAAAATTTTTTCAATTAAATCGGTACCTGTAACTCACTGGAGTTCAGATAAACCCTTAAACCTTTCTCCTAGACCAATAACTGTTTTCCTTCTCTGTACTGGTTTGACTTTATTTGGATTGGGAGAATCATTAATCATTGCTGCATCCGTGGGTATGAGCCCTTGGGTTGTTCTCTCAGAGGGACTATCGGTAAATACGGGATTAAGCATTGGAATGATTACGTTCCTCACAAGCGCAGTAATTTTATTACTATGGATTCCTCTGAAACAGAGTATTGGTATTGGGACAATCTTAAATGCAATTATAATTGCATCCGTACTAGACTGGTCATTGCCTTACCTCCCTTATCCAGAAACTTACTTAGCAAAAGTGCTTCAAACCATTTTTGGGACGTTAGTTGTTGGATTTGGAAGTGCACTCTATTTAATTGCGAATCTTGGTCCTGGCCCACGGGATGGTTTAATGACAGGCATTCAAATAGCCACTGGTCAACCAATTGCTTTGATAAGAGTTCTATTAGAGGTAACGGTTATATGTATGGGCTGGTTTCTTGGGGGAACCATTGGTATTGGTACAGTTATTTTTGCGTTTGGTGTTGGACCAGCATTGTCTTTGGGATTGTTTTATGTTTCCTCTATTTCTAAGAGATAATGTTTTAAACACAGAAGATCAAAAAAGGCGTCCAATACCACTTGCACAATTAATCAATGTATTGGTTTCTTATCTAAAAATAATTAAACCGTTAGCAAGTTCTTTGACGAGGATCTATGAACGAGGTTTAAACAGAATTTTATGATAGCTTAGAAAAAATCTTACTTAAAAGTGAATCGCGATTGAGTAAAATATTAAAAATTTCAGGTATCTGTTTTCTTTTAGGCATAATTATCATTGCTGTTTGGTGGTCTTACCTTTATTACAAGTATAGTCAATATCTTCCAGAGCACACTGTTTATGTCGAAACGGATCAACGGAGTTATAACTTATTTTTTCCGGAAAATTCTTCAGAAAAACCTTTAGATATAGTTGTTTATTTTGCAGGCGGCAGTGCGGGTAGTGACGGCGCCTGGCTTATGCCACAACAACAAATTTGGGAGGAGCTGGCAGCCAAAGAGGGAATCATTATCGCAATACCACAAGGCAAAATTTTCTTCGATAATGAAAGTGCATGGCAGTTAAATACAGATTTAAATACGATGCAGGACATCAAATTTATCGATGCAATGCTAAAGGACATTCGAGTAAAAAATGAGTTTGAATTTGGAGACGTATATGGTGTTGGCTACTCTCTGGGATCAATGTTCTCCTATGAGATAGCGTGTCAAATGAGTGAAACATTCTCAGCAATAGCCTCCTTTGCGGGGACAATGCCAGTTCAACCAAAAGCTTGTAACCCTGAGCAAAACATTTCCATTATGCATATTCATGGTACGGATGACCCTATTATTCAATATGATGAAAGCTGGCAATGGAAGGCTTGGGATTCAGTGGGAGCAATGCAAGATGTCGCAAGTCTCATTGAATACTGGATAGAAAAATTTAACTGCGCTAATAGTGATCAAACAGAGATTGAATCCACCCTACATAAAACCTATTTTGATTGTGAACAGGGAGCAAAAGTTGAGCATTATGCCCTCATAGACTGGGATCACGAATGGCCTAACAATATTAATGGAATATTAACTCCCCTTTTGATCTGGCAATTTCTTGATCAATCACGAAAAAGGAAAACTAATGAATAGATTTACCCGTGGGCGATTCTCCAAAAGCCTGATATTTAACATAATTTGTTTAACCTCTGTCATTTTATCAGGCTGCATATCATCATTTGATCCAGACCAACTCAGTGATAGCTTTACGAACCTGATATATCCCCCGCCAAAGTACGTTCTGATAGATGATGGCGCTGAAAAAGTCAACTTTTTGCCTAAACCTATTCATCCGCTTGATCAACCTTATAAATTAGACGAAGACTTTGCACAACTTAATGAATCACAGATCAGAGTGGATAAAGCGGTTAGCGAATTCAACGAA
>CACJVE010000011.1 GCA_902596775.1 uncultured SAR92 cluster bacterium | reverse complement strand
GAAATAATCGAGATCCATGGATCTGTTGAGCTAACCCCGTTCGTGGGTATTGCGGATATAGTATGCGACTTAGTCTCCACGGGAATAACACTTGAATCTAACAACTTAGAGGAATCTGTCACGATCTTAAATTCTCAAGCATTACTCATAAAATCGAGCGAAGTGGATGAATCGAAAAATATGCTGATCAAAAAAACTTGTATCACGAATTAAATCAGTAATTGAAGCATCAGACAGCAAGTACATTATGTTTAATGCTGATACAAAAGATATCGAATCATTAATCAATCTTTTGCCCGCCGCAGATTCTCCAACTGTTATTCCCCTAGCTGACAAGAATAAGGTAGCAATTCACTCTGTGTGCAAGGAGGATATATTCTGGGAGACAATTGAGTCGCTAAAATTGCAGGGAGCAAGTTCAATATTAGTTCTTCCAATCGAGAAACTGGCGTATTAAATGAAGTTTCTTAAATCAAGCAACGATATCCATTGGCGCAATCAAAGTTCTCAAAAGGACGCTATCACTGTCGTCAAAAATTTTGATGCTATCTTACAGCAAGACTCTTTTGAGGGTCTAAAAAAAATAAATAAAGCTCTCGGGATCAAGAATCTTAACTATCTTAAAGTTACAAAGGACGAGATATGCAAGTCAGAATCATTAGTTTCTGATGAGGATAAGATTGCACTTTACGAGGCCATAAAAAAATATTACTTATGTTTCTAAGTCTCAGCTCCAGACTATTGGCAAATCTATCCAGCCTATAAGTGGTCTTAACATTTGGGATAAAACTGTCCCCATAAAAAAAGTTGGTTTATATGTGCCAGGAGGAACGGCACCATTAGTTTCTTCATTTCTAATGCAAGCAATTCCAGCAATAACAGCTGGTTGTGAAGAGATAGTTGTATGCACTCCACCCAACGAGTTCGGAGACGTCCATCCGGCAATACTTTGGTTAGCAAAACAATTATCGATACACGATATCTTCAAAATTGGTGGCGCCCAGGCAATCCTAGCTATGGCAAATGGCTATTTGGATATCCCAAAAGTCAGCAAAATTTTTGGCCCGGGTAATACTTATGTTGCTCAAGCAAAAACCTATGTCTCAGAAAAAGTTGCCATTGATATGTACGCGGGTCCAAGTGAAGTTATGGTCGTAATTAATAACAAAAAGCATCTATCACTGGCTGCGAGTGATGTCCTGTCTCAACTAGAGCATGGAGCTGATTCATGTGCGTTTGTTTTATCTGAATCCTCATCAGTACTTCAAGGAGTGCAAGATGAAATTGTTAAGCAATTGGAGTCATTAAAAAGGAAAGATCAACTAGAGAAAGCGATTAAAAATATTGTTTTAATCGAGACGAATTCAGTTGATAACACAATCGATATGATAAATGACTGCGCACCAGAGCACCTTGTACTACTTGATGATGATTTTCCAAAATATATTGATTCAATTACTTGTGCAGGTTCAGTTTTTTGTGGTTCCAAATCACCAGTTGCTTTTGGTGATTATGCCTCCGGGACAAATCATGTATTACCAACAGGTGGTTGGGCAAAGTCAAAATCAGGTCTATCAGTAGCTGATTTTATGAAAAAAATATCATTTCAAACATCGGACAATGCTGCATTCAATTATTTAGCACCAAAAGTTATTAAACTAAGTGAAATCGAGGAACTTGATGCTCACACTCAATCAGTTAAATTGAGAGAAGACTCTTCAATTATAATCACACGATCCTCTTTCCTTCGCCGACAGACCAATGAAACGTCGATATATGCCTCAGTAGAAATTGATGGTGAAGGTATTTATGCAATAGATACAGGCGTGAAATTTTTAGATCACATGCTCGAACAATTTGCTAAAAACTCGTTAGTAAATATTTTTCTTAAGGCATCGGGAGATCTAGAGATCGATACGCATCATACAATTGAAGATGTTGCCATCATACTAGGTGATGCTCTCTCCCTGGCAATGGGTGATAGATCAAAAATTACAAGGTATGCATCGAGCACGTTAATAATGGATGAATCACGAGCAGAAATTGATGTTGACTTGTGCACTCGCAGTAATTTGAATATTAGTATTCCCTCGTTAAATGAATTTGTTGGTGAGTTTCCAACTGAAATGCTAAATCATTTTTTAGATTCCTTTATCAAGCAGTTGCGATTCACTTGTCACATTAAAGTTGATGGTCAAAATACCCACCATTTAATTGAAATACTATTCAAATGTTTAGGGAAATGCTTTCGAGACGCATTAAAAATAAATGAAGGAATGGCCACCTCCACTAAAGGGATTTTATGATTGGAATCATTAACTGTGGGGGCGCAAATCTGCAATCTGTAATGTATGCGCTAGACAGAATAAATCTGAAATACAAAGTGTCCGACACTTGGAATGACCTTAAAAATTCAAGAGCCTTGATTCTCCCAGGCGTAGGTGCTGCAGGCACTGTTATGCGGAACTTGAAGAATTTAAATCTTATTGAAAACCTAAAGAATGATACGAGACCTATATTAGGAATATGTGTTGGAATGCAGATTTTTTTTGATTTCTCAGAAGAAGAAAATAAAAAATGTATGGAAGTAATCCCAGGAAAGATTAAAAAGTTTTCGAATAGACAATTAACTATTCCACATATGGGGTGGAATAAAGTTAAGTTCTCTGATCCTTATTTTGAGGACTGCAATGGATATTTTTATTTTGCAAATAGCTATTATGCAGGGATATCAGAGCATACCCTGGGTTTCACGCACTATGGAATTAAATTTAGTTCTTTTGTAAACAAAAAAAATTTTTACGGCGTCCAATTTCATCCCGAAAAATCATCTAACATAGGGAAAAAATTTCTAACTAAATTTTTTGACATGATATGAAGATTCTTCCTGCAATAGATATCAAAGATGGTAAGTGCGTTAGGTTGGTAAGAGGCGACTTTTCACGATCTACAACTTATAACAATTCTCCAATAAAACAAGCAGAGGAATTTAAAAATTTGGGTTTTGATTTTTTGCATATAATCGATTTGGACGGCGCGTCAGAAGGCTATCGAATCAATATAGATATTGTTGATCAGATAATTCAAAATTTTGGGTTAAAAGTGCAGCTAGGTGGAGGTATCAGAGAGATCAACGATATCAAAAAACTTTTGGATAAAGGTGTTGAAAGGGTAGTTCTCGGAACTGCAATAATTGAAAATCGAGATTTTTTATCCTCTGTATTAACAAACTTTAACCAAAAAAACCTAACCTTCGCTTTAGATTTTCGCGTGGTTAATAAGTGCCCCCTTATATCGACCAGAGGGTGGAGTCATCAAACAGAGATCAACTTATTTGATTTCATTAAAAATTTTAACTTAAAAAATATTTTGGCGACTGATATCAATTTAGATGGAATTTTAAAAGGACCTAACATAGAAATTTATAAAAAAATTATAGATCTATCACCAAGCTCAAACATTATTGGCTCAGGAGGGATTTCTTGCATCGACGATGTCAACCGTCTTTCGAAAATAAATATCAGCGAGTGCATAGTAGGCAAAGCAATATACGAAAAGAAAATAGATTTAATGGATCTGAGCAATGTTAACTAAACGCATCATTCCATGCCTGGATGTAAAAAAAGGGCATGTGGTCAAGGGCATTAAGTTTCAGAACCACAAAATTATGGGAGATCCCGTTGAATTAGCGATTAAGTACTCGGATCAGAATGCTGATGAGCTTGTTTTTTATGATATCTACTCTAGTGTTGAAGACAGCTCAGTTCCTTCAAGTTGGATTGAAAATATTGCAAAAAATATTGATATTCCTTTTTGTGTTGCGGGAGGAATTAAATCTCTATCGAAAGCATCTCAAATACTAAATATTGGTGCAGATAAAATTTCAATTAACACCCCTGCTCTCGAAAATCCTAGTCTTATAAATAAATTAGCGAAAGCTCACGGATCACAATGCGTAGTTATTGGGATTGATAGTTTCTTCAATGGTTCTGATTATTTCGTTTATGCCAGAACCGGGTCAGAAAAGTCTAAATATCATACTGGGAAAAAAACGGTCGATTGGTTGCAAGAGGCTCAGGATCGTGGTGCTGGAGAAATAGTATTAAATTGCATGAATCAAGACGGGGTGAGAGAGGGATATGATATTGAGCAACTAGAAATAATGAAAAACTTGTGTAAGGTACCCTTGATTGCATCTGGAGGTGCAGGATGTAAAGGAGATTTTAAGGACGTTTTTCTTAAATGTGATGTTGATGGAGCCTTAGCTGCTTCAGTTTTTCATAATAATGAAATAAAAATTATGGACTTAAAGAGAGATCTTATTTGCGAAAAAATACCGGTGAGACTATGAACTTAGATCAGATTTGGATGGATGAAAAAAAGTTAATTCCAGCAGTTATTCAAGACAAAAATACCAAAGATATACTCATGCTTGGGTATATGAATAAGGAATCATTCTGTAAAACATTAGAAAGTTATAAAGTTACTTTTTTTAGCCGCTCAAGACAAAAACTATGGACGAAAGGAGAGACATCAGGAAATTATTTAATTTACTACTCTCATGAATTTGACTGTGATGAAGATACAATCTTAGTTCAAGCAACTAATGAGGGTCCTACATGTCATCTGGAAACATATTCATGCTTTGGGCCTCAGCCTTTTAGCCTGCAAAAGCTCGAGAAAATAATTAAGAGCCGAGTGGATTTGCCAGAATCGAATTCATATACAAATGAATTAAGCATAAAAGGAAACAAAGAAATTGCTAAAAAGATTGCAGAAGAAGCAAATGAGCTAGCTATTTCCTCTGTTACCAATGATGGAAGAATTCTTGATGAGGCAGCAGATCTTCTTTTCCATGTTCAAGTATTACTTGTTACAAATGATTATTCTCTCTCAGATGTTGAAGATGTACTTGAAAAGCGAAACAAGAGTCAATGAAATGGATTTTTTAAAGCATTTAAATCCAGGCATTAATACAATCAGTTCTTATGAGCCTGGCAAGTCCATCGCTGATGTCGTGGAAAAGTATGATCTTGATAAAATTATAAAACTATCTAGTAACGAAAATAGCCGAGGTCCATCACCAAAAGTACTAGACTTGACTCACACTTATAATAATTGGCACTTATACCCAGATGGAGATGGGAAAAGGCTTAAATCAACAATATCTGATTTAGAGGAAATAGAGCCGGACAGGATAGTCTTGGGAAATGGATCGAACGAAATCTTAGATTTGGTTGGTCAAACATTTTTATCGCCTGAGTCTGAGTCAATCTTTTCAGCCCATGCTTTTGCAGTATACAAGCTCGTATCTCAAGTAAGAGGATGCAAATATCATGAAATTCCAACTAAAGATTGGGGCCATGACTTAGACGCATTCCTAAATCATATCAATGAAAAAACAAGAGTGATTTTTATCGCCAATCCAAATAATCCGACGGGAACATACCTAAGTCACAATCAAATAGAACGATTTTTAAATAAAGTCCCCTCAAATATAGTTGTAGTTATCGATCTTGCCTATTTTGAATATGTCGCGGCTGATGACTATGTTAGAACAAATGAGATCACAAAAAATTTCTCAAATGTAATAATCACAAAGTCATTCTCGAAAATATATGGTTTGTCTAGCATGAGAGTTGGTTATGGTTTTGGCTCACGAGACCTAATCGAGATTCTTAATAGAGTAAGGCAACCATTCAATGTTAATGGGCTGGCTCAGGAGTCAGCTATTGCCGCCATACAAGATCTGGACTATCTCAAGGAAAGCGTAAAATTAAATGCTAATGGCAGAGAATCTATTTGCCAATCACTAAAAGCAATGAATATGGATTTTATTCCTTCACAAGGAAATTTCGTTTGCGTGGAGACTAAAATAGGCGGCTCCAATATTTTTAATGCCTTACTTAAGGAGGGCGTCATAGTAAGATCATTGGATTTATATGCAATGCCTCGCCACATCAGAGTTACTATCGGATCCGAAGAGGAAAACAAATTTTTTATAGATAAACTCGACAAAGTAATCAGTTCATAACGAGGCAGAATGAGTTACCTAATACCTTTTTTATCACTATTAATACCTTTATTAATAGCCTACTCATTCAAAACTATGAGCAAAAAAAACCTCACCTGGACGATCAAATATAAGTCGCATCAAATAGAAATTCAAAACAACTATGATTTCACAGTAAACCCTCCAAAAGGTGGCGGCAAATTATTGATAGATGAATGCGAGACTCAAACATGGAAACTTATTCTGCCATTACCTACTCAACCTTTTGTCTCAATTGACGGGATCTCGGAGGAAATTTACTCTATTAAACTATATGGAGCAGGCGCATTTAGGACGAAACTATCTGTGGAAGTAAACAATGAATTTATTTACCAAGATAAGTTGAATATTTTTGATAAATACTTGATCAGAAATCCAAAGATTATAGAAAAAATAAAGGAATCTAGCGGACTTTAGTGATAAATAAAAAGCTGCAGTCAGACGCTTAACTAATGCTCATAGATAGTATTATGAGTGTTATTAACTCTAACAAAAGTGGTGCATTTAGATAGAGTCCGCAAGCTATTCGCCCCAACATATGTGCATGCAGAGCGAATGCCGCTTAATATATCCTTTACAGTATCATCCGCTTTACCACGATGAGGAATTTTTACCGTTTTACCCTCGGCTCCCCTATAGCTATTGTGATTATTATGTTTATTCATAGCAGATTCTGATGCCATTCCATAAAATTCCATCACTCCGTTCTCAACAACACCCTCGCACTCATCATGACCTGCCAACATACCACCAATCATCACAAAATCTGCGCCGCCAGCAAATGCCTTGACAATGTCTCCGGAGCTATTGCAACCGCCATCAGCAATAATATGAGCATTTAATCCATGAGCTGCATCAGCACATTCTATTACAGCACTTAGCTGTGGATATCCGATTCCAGTTTTAATCCTTGTAGTACAAACTGATCCAGGACCTATACCAACCTTAACGATGTCTGCGCCAGCAAGAATAAGCTCTTGCGTCATATCACCAGTCACAACGTTCCCTGCTGCGATAGTTGCGTTAGGGCATTTCTCACGCAATTTTTTCACTGCGTCTACAAAACGAATGGTATAACCATTGGCCACATCAAGACCTATGAAAGCTGAAGACACTGTGGATAAGTGAGAAATTTCATCTATACCTCCAAACCAGCAAACATGATTTTTGCCATCTTTAAATTTTTCAACACCATCTCTTAAAAAATGCCTTGCTGGACAAGTTATCATTTTATGATCTGATAAGACTTTGTGCATTGAAGGTGTGCCCACTGTATCCATATTAGCTGACATTACCGGAATACCAGTCCACTCCTTTGTGCTCCATAAAAATTTATGCGTTCTAGATAGACATACTTCTCCTCTGGAGCTCATGGTTGATCTCTTTGGTCTTATTAAGACATCTGAATAATCTAATTTTATCTCTTCTTTTATAAGCAATTTGTGTTCCTGCCCTTAAATTGAATTATTTATGCATCTTTCGGTTTTTATCCCAAGCAGCGGTGCCCTTCTCATAATGTACCTATTTTTACAGTCTAATTACATATTTAAAGCCATTTCAGAATTAATTTCAGACGGGTGAAATCGCTACTTTTTGGGGTCAAAGAAAAACAATTACACTATTCCTTTATGAGAGGATTCCTTCCCCACTTATTCTCATCCTCTTTTGCTGGGAGCGCACAAATTATTGGAACAACAACAATACCAACAAGAATTAGATACGATAATTGCCACCAGCCTGGAAAGCTTCTATCTTGAAGTCTCCTAGATGTCACTGAAATGCTTGGAATCAATATAATCAGAATAAAAATTATACTTAGTATGCCTATTTCGCTGCTATCAATATCCACCATACCTGTCGCAATCTCAATAATACTTATAAACACCGAGACCAGAAACACGGCCAGAGTGAAATACCAAAATTCGCTTCTGCATGATCGACCACTAAAATTTTTCCAATTTGTGAAAACAGAAATAACTGCCTCTTTCATATTCATAAATAACTCCTGACAAAATAGATTAAAGAATACTACGCTCGATTCACACCCTCAAGAAATCTATAAGCTGGTTCCGTTTGTTTTCCTACTCTTTTTTCACTCTCCTGCTTTTTTATTTTTGTAATATCCCTGAAAAGCAATATATGTTTGTATCAAGTTAGCAATAACGAAAGCAAATAAATCTACAAAGATAAAAACTGCTGCTCCAGAAAATCTTGCTATGCCGGTAAGGATATAACCATTTAATCTTGTCTCATGCTTAACCGAACTGACCAAATATAAACTCATGATACTTAAAACTAATATTACCCATTGTCCATACTTCAAAAAACTTTCAATCATTAAATGTCCCTCAATTAAATTTTAATAGTATTTTCTTTTTAATCCATCTCAATGGCTGCTAACTTAGGGAACATTACTGATTTGTATAAATGAAATTTGATGTTCTTCTAATTATTGAATCAAGATGTCAATAAACTATAAGTTAATAAAAACTAGTTGTTATTTTCCTCCAGAAAGAACACAACTGAATAATCCTTTTCCTCTAAACATGTTTCTAGATTTTTATATTCGCCTAACTCTGAGACTGTATCTGCAGAGGCATACATTGTCCAAGCTCCAGCTGTGAAAATAGCAGCCCCTGGAAGTAAAATTGATGAAATAATGCCTCCGGTTGTCGCCATATCGATTAAAGCTATTAATCCTACTACCCCAAAATAACCACCGACGATCTTCATTGGTAATCTAATACTTCTAGCTTTTCCTTCAACTTCTGCTAAGCAGATATATATATCATCATTAATTAATTCTACTGATTTATTGGGCTCAATTGATACATATGCTGGAGTTCCATCAATATGCACAAACTTACTCTTTTTTGGAGCTGAAGTTACCGTGTTCACGGCACAAGAAGCTGTTAACAATACAGACAATATTATGCTTAGCCTAAACATTCTTACTCCCACTCATTAGAAGGGTTAGAAAAAACCTCGTAAGAACAGAGGTTTACGAGGGGCATTTTGTAATTTTTAACTACTTTGTAACTCTTGTCTATTATTCTACCTTGTTGGGAGCTGGTCAAAATACCCACTCAATCGGGAGATCATCCAACGAGAGTTCAGACATGGTCTTGCTGCCAAGGGCTGGCCAGGCAGGGTCACTATTATGACTATTCCATTTTTGATATTGCTCTGTGAGTTGTCTGATCTTTTCCGGGTGACTCTCGGCAAGGTTATTTTTCTCACCAATATCTTTGGACAGGTCATACAACCAGTTGCGTTCCGCCGCATAGGTTAGCTTCCAGTTTCCTGAACGCACTGCCCAGTTGGGACCCTGACGCCAGAACAAACTTTTATGGGGCGGTGTGCCTTCCGTTTCCTTCAGGTAGGGCAGCAAATCAACACCCTCGAGCTGTTGGTATTCGGTCAACTTAGCGCCGGCTGCTGCTAGACTTGTTGGAAATACATCCAGTGTACTAACGGGATGACTGTAGGTGAGACCCGCTGGAATATTCATTGGCCACTTCACGGCGAAGGGTACTCGGTTGCCTCCCTCAAACAATGAATGCTTCCCCAGCCGAAGTGGAGCATTGCTGATACCATCGGCACCCGCGCCATTATCACTGATAAAAAACACCAAGGTATTATCCTCAAGGTCGTTTGCCTCCAGGGCGTTCAGCACCGAGCCAATGCCATCATCCAGCGAGGCAGTCATAGCGGTTAGTATCCTAATTTGTTCATCCTCGATATCCGCAAACTGATCATAGTATTCCCTTGGTACCTGCAGGGGATGGTGAACGGCGGTATAAGGGAGATACAGAAAGAAAGGCTCATCTCGGTGCCTGTTGATGAAGTCGACAGCTTCCCGTGAAAATGCATGAGTCAAGTAACTATCCTCCTGGACGTGATTCATACCTCGCATCAGCAGCGGTGCACCTGGTTCAAAGAAGAATGCTTTAATGACACTCCACAATGAAAACGTGAAATCATAAGGAAAATAGCTCAACAGAGGCAGCTCCATCCCCCAGAGGGTTTGTATAACCAAATCCTCTCGAGCATGATCGGCGTAGCTAGTTGCCGCACCCAGCAAACCAAAGAACTCGTCAAAGCCTCTGTTAAGAGGATGAAACTCCTCGTTGTGTCCCAGGTGCCACTTGCCCACCATACCTGTAACGTAGCCGGCTTCTTTCAGCGCATCGGCCAGAGTGATTTCTCCAACCGGCAGACCGCCTTTGCCGTCTTCCGCTCCCTCAGGCAAATAATCATGTCCAAAACGCTGCTGGCCGCGACCAGTCAGCATGCCTGCCCTTGACGGTGAACACACCGGACTGGTGACATAGCCGTCGGTGAACCGTGCACCTTCATCAGCCAGCTGTTGGATATTCGGTGTTGGTGCCTCGCATCCGTAGAGCCCGCTGGCGCAATAACCCAGATCATCGACAAACATGAGTACAACATTTGGAGGATTCTGGTCTTCACCGAATGCGTTCATCGCACAGGTGAACAACAGCATCGCTTTAACCCATACCCCGATGGCTACCCATAGGTTTGTCACACTTAAATCCTTTTCTGGTAGTGTTTTCAAAAAATTTGAAAACTTTCAATTTATTCCCACTCAATAGTAGAATGTCTCTGAAACCCGCTATTCAAAGGGGTTTCAAAATAGTGTGTCACATTTGTGTCATACCAACTAATCATCTTTATCATTCTTATATTTTAAAATCTATGAAGCAACGCTATTTGTTTGATTTCCTTCTATTACAACCCTTGCATAAAATTTGGCAATTTTCTTCTGAAGTTTTTCCACCGGATGACCATGGGTCAATGTGATCTGCATCCATCGCTGAAATATCAAATTCTTTTTTACATGAATTACATTTTCCATTTTGTTTTTCATAAACTCTTTGTTTTTCTTGGGGGGTAAACGATCTAATACTAAGAAATTTCTCATTTCTTGTTAATACATATTGATATATTCCACTCATCTTGGTTATATCTTCATCTTGGATAAGAATTGAAAGTTCTTCTTCAATTTTCTGAGGATCTAGTGATGTATTTTTAAATTCATTATAGAGTTCTCCCCAAGGAACGTTCTTCATTAACTTTTTTCTCTTTACTGTAAAAATAGATTCAATCCAAGAGATCAAACTTTGGTAGTAACTCCATAAGTTATGAGCAGTGGGTTCATGCTGATGCTTTGCCATATAATCATCTATATTATTATTGCTTACCCATTTAATAGTTTTCTCTAGAAAATCTTGTCGTATTGGACTACCGGTAATATAGTCGTTACCCATATCATATGCAGGACATCCAGATTTACTGAAGTATTTTTTTGCATCAGTTAACCAAGTTCCGTGATATACAGCATTTCTCATCTCTTGTGCTGTTAATTTCTCACCTGCAATATTAATTATCTTAAACCAATCTAGTTTGTCGCTAGCATCACCGCTGCAAAGATAAATTAAGAGTTTGTATTCTAAAATTTCTTTTTTTTCGTTGTCTTGAAGATTTGACCAATATTTTTTTTCATATGAAAAATCACCATTAATATATTGGCATATAGAAATTGTTCTTTGCTGACCATCCATCACTTCAAAGTTACCATCATCCCTGACTGCCCAATACATTACATTTAATGGAAAGTTTTTTTTAACAGTTGAAATTACTGCTTCTCTTTGTTTTCCTGAGTAGATAAATTCTCTCTGATAAGGTGGTCTTATATCTAATTTTCCCCCGTAACCAGTAACCCCATCTTCATTATTATCTTGGTATTTATTAACTAAGTCTTCAATTGTTATTTCATGTGATTTAATCTTCATAATCTTTTATTTTTAATAATAATCCTTGCATATGGAACCACAACTTCGTCATTATTCATAATATATAAGTCTCCATCTACAGCACCTCTTTTTTGAACTTCCTTACGATATTTTTTGTGTTCTGATTTATATGGGGATACTCCTATTTCTTTACCAGAATTTGAAATACCAAGACCTATAATTTCAAATTGATCAGGGTTAAATTTATTTAAAAATGTAATTGGTACTCCCATAGCGCCTTTGTAATCAACAGGAATATCTTTAGTTTTATTAACATTGATTGCATCATAATTCTCATATTTTAAGTATTCTTCATCAGAATATTTTTTATACAAAATTAAATCTTCATGTCTTTTTTCAATATCTAGATTAGTAAACCATGTCACTCCAGAGACTCTTATCATCCCATCTTTTTTGTCACTGGCAGTTGCATAATTTTCATATGATGAATTTATAAAATGTGCAGCACCTCCTTTAAAACCATAACCCAACCACAATTTATTTTTAACAATTAATTTAAAAATTTCTTTATAGGTGATTGCATTTTGATGTCCAATAATTAAAAAATCCTTTTTATAATCTACTAACTGTTCCACGTATTCTCTGAAAAGTGAAAAAGGAGGATTGGTAACAACAATATCAGATTGTTTAAGCAAATCTATACATTCATTGGATCTAAAGTCACCATCTTCTTTGAGGTGCTGAACTCCTATTTCATCAATATCTGGAATTTTATTATTATTTTTATCTCCTTCATAAATTAAATATATTGCTTTATCGGATTTATTTTGACTAAATAAATCAATTTCTTGATTTTTGTAACAAACTGCGATTAATTTTTTTAAACCTAATTCCTCAAATTGGTATGAAAAATAGTGAAAAAAATTACTCATCCTAGGATCATCACAATTACATAATACTGTTTTGTTTTTGAAGTGACCTTTATAATGTTTTAGTTCGTTTTCAATGTCCTCTAATCTAGTATAAAACTCATCTTTCTTATTTTTTTTTGCACCATGAAGATTTTTATTTGAATTATTATTTTTTGCCATTAAAAAAGTATGCCATAAACATATGACTTTCAATAGTTCTTAAGATGTGTCAGATTTGTGTTTTAGAGAATTCGGAACCTGCATTCCTGCATTGAGATGACAAGATGTGTCATACATAAAGTACTGATATAAGGTACTTATTTTATTCCCACTCAATAGTTGAGGGAGGTTTGCTCGAAATATCATATGTCACCCTCGATACCTCAGATATTTCATTTATGATTCTGTTAGATACAGTTTCTAAAAGATCATGTGGCAATGGCGCTGAACGAGCTGTCATAAAATCAATCGTCTCAACCGCTCTCAAAGCAATTACCCATTCGTATCTTCGGGCATCTCCAACCACTCCAACAGATTTTACTGGCAGAAATACCGCAAATGCTTGGCTTGTTTTCTCATACCAACCAGATCTATGGAGCTCTTCAATGAAAATAGCATCAGCTTCTCTCAAAATATCAGCATATTCTTTCTTCACTTCACCCAAGATTCTTACCCCTAGTCCAGGGCCGGGAAATGGATGGCGAAATACCATTTGTTTTGGCAGTCCAAGGGTAAGTCCAATTTTCCGGACTTCATCTTTAAAAAGTTCTTTTAGTGGCTCAACTAGTCTTAATTTCATCTCAGAAGGCAACCCACCGACATTATGATGAGATTTTATAACATGAGCTTTGCCCGTTTCTGCTCCTGCTGATTCAATCACATCAGGATAGATTGTTCCCTGAGCAAGAAATTCAATATCCCCAATATTCTTTGATTCCCTCTCGAAAACCTCAATAAAGGTTTGCCCAATAATTTTTCGTTTTTTCTCGGGGTCTTTGACTCCTTCTAATGCCTCTAAAAACTCCTCTTGCGCATTAGCCCTTACAACTTTTATTCCCATATTATCAGCGAACATTTGCATAACCATGTCCCCTTCGTCTTTTCGAAGCAGTCCATTATCGACGAAAACGCAAGTTAACTTATTGCCTATGGCTTTGTTCAATAAAGCGGCAACAACTGAGGAATCAACACCTCCTGAGAGACCAAGCAGAACACTTTCTGCTCCAACCAACTCACGAACTCTGTTTATTTGATCTTCAATTATTGCATCAGATGTCCATACTTCATCGCATTCGCAAATATCTCTTACAAATCGCTTCAATATGCTTGAGCCTTGCTTTGTATGAGTCACCTCAGGGTGAAATTGTAGACCATAAATACTTTTCTGTTCATTTGAAAATGCAGCGATAGGACACGATTTTGTAGACGCTATGCAAGAAAAGCCCTCTGGAATCCTTACCACTTTATCTCCGTGACTCATCCAGACATCAAGGAACTCCTCATTTCCTTCGCTTCTATGATCTGCGACGCCCTCTAGCAGCAAACTCTCATTTACCTTTTTTAATCGCGCATATCCAAACTCTCTCTTACTTGATGACTGGACCTCTCCACCAAAAAATTTTGCAATAGCTTGCATTCCATAACAGATCCCCAAGATTGGGATTTTATAAGAAAACAAAATTTCAGGTATCTTGGGTGCGTTTGCACCATCTGTTACTGATTCAGGACCCCCGGAAAATATGATTCCGCTTGCATCTGATATTAGTGATGCGTCAATTCGAGCATCCCATGCTTTAATTTCAGAATATACTCCAAGCTCTCGCACTCTCCTTGCGATCAGCTGTGTGTACTGAGAACCAAAATCTAGGATAATAATTTTTTGTGAAAATAGGTTACTCATAATCTCCACAGAGGTTCATGGTCATTTTTATGAATCGCAATAGGCTATGCTTTAGATCCTTAAATTTATCTACCACTTGAAGGATAATTTGGAGCCTCTTTTGTAATTTGAACATCATGAACATGACTCTCTCCAACACCAGCTGAAGTGACTTTCACAAATTTTGGTTCTATACGGAAGGCATTAATATCTTTACAACCCGTATATCCCATTGATGACCTCAAGCCACCTACCATTTGATGGATGATATTTGAAGCTGGTCCCTTATAAGGCACTCGACCTTCTATACCCTCGGGAACAAGTTTCTCGATAGCGCTCATCTCTTGAAAATAGCGATCACTTGATCCTGACGTTTGCGACATAGCTGCCAAAGAGCCCATCCCTCTGTATGTTTTATAAGATCTTCCCTGAAATATTTCAATTTCCCCTGGAGCTTCTTCAGTCCCTGCAAGCATTGATCCAAGCATTACAGAACTTGCACCCGCCGCTAGAGCTTTTGCCATATCTCCAGAGTATCGTATGCCTCCATCTGCAATAATTGGAATGCCTGTTTCTTTTAGGGCTTCCGAAACATTTGATATCGCACTGATTTGTGGCACACCGACTCCTGTCACAATCCGTGTTGTGCAAATTGAACCAGGTCCGATACCAACCTTCACCGCGTCAACTCCCACATCAGCTAATGCTTTTGCACCATCTTGAGTGGCTATATTACCGCCAATAACCTCAACGCTCGGATACTTCTTTTTTATCCAGTCAACACGTTCAAGGACATTTTTAGAATGGCCGTGAGCTGTATCAACCACTAAAACATCAACATTTGCCTCAACAAGTGCTTCTACTCGTTCATCAGTACCCTCACCAACACCAACCGATGCTCCCACACGGAGTCTTCCCTGATCATCCTTACACGCATTAGGAAACTGCTCAGCTTTATCAATATCGGTTACCGTTATAAGACCTTTGAGTTTGAATGCATCATCTACAACCAAGACTTTTTCTATTCGGTGTTCATGAAGCAATGCCCGAACTTCGCCTGGATCAGCGCCCTCCTTTACTGTCACAAGATCGGTTTTTGGAGTCATCACAGAAGTGACTGACACATTCAAATCAGTAGCAAACCTCACATCCCTGCGAGTAACAATTCCCACTAAATCTCCATTTTCAAGTATCGGGACACCCGATATATTATTTGCGAGGGTAAGTTCTTTTAGCTGTTTAAGAGTTGCACCGGAATCTATTGTAAAAGGATCTTTTACAACGCCACTTTCATATTTTTTTACCGCCCAAACAGCTCGAGCTTGCTCACTTACAGACATACTTTTGTGAATTATGCCTATACCGCCCTCTTGGGCTAGAGCAATGGCCAATTTTGATTCTGTAACTGTGTCCATCGCAGCCGAAACCAGAGGTATATTCATAGCAATACCCTTTGACAGCATCGTTACCGTGGAAACATCTTTGGCTGTGACCTCCGATAGCCCTGGTAATAATAGGACATCATCAAAGGTTAAAGCTTCCTCTTGAATCTTAAACATATGAAGTGCTGACCTCTAGATCTGTGACTTTTGTAAAAGTTTTAAGGTAGCACTTAATTATAAATCACCAAACAAGCGAAGGTAAATCTTTATTTATAAAACTACTCTAGAAACATTTTAGAAAATCTTGGAATACACTATTACCTTAAACTCTTTATTCACCTAAAATACCAAGATGAATTCAACTCCATTTGATGAACCTCGGAAAATACTATCTGTAAGTGAATTGAATCGCTTAGTGCGTAATTTAATAGAGACAAATCTCGGCTCCGTCTGGATTGAGGGTGAGATTTCAAATTTTTCATGCCCCAACTCTGGTCACTGGTATCTGACAATTAAAGATAACAATGCTCAAGTGAGATGTGCCATGTTTAAAAATAATAATTCAAAAGTTAAATTTAAGCCGAGTGATGGCAAACTTGTCCTACTAAACTGCAATCCAGGAATTTATGAGGCCAGAGGTGAATTTCAAGTTGTTATCAACTCTATGCAAGAGGCCGGTTTAGGCGATTTGCAAAGAAAATTTGAACAACTGAAAAAAAAATTAAACGACGAGGCACTATTCGATACAAAATTCAAAAAAAAGATTCCTCAAAACTGCAACACTGTTGGCATAATAACGTCGCCAACAGGTGCGGCAGTGAGAGATATCCTATCCATAATGAACAGAAGATTTCCGTTAACCAAAGTGTTAATTTATCCATGTTTGGTTCAGGGAAGTGAAGCGGCCGCGCAAATCAAAGATAATATAATCCTTGCGAATCTTCAAAATTACTGTGATGTTTTGATAATAAGTCGCGGAGGAGGATCGATAGAGGATCTTTGGTCTTTTAACGATGAGCAGGTGGCAAGAGAAATATTTAAAAGCAAACTTCCAATTATAAGTGCGGTGGGTCATGAAATTGACTTCACTATTGCTGATTTTGTAAGTGACTTAAGAGCGCCAACACCATCGGCGGCAGCCGAGATAATCACAAGAGATCAAAGCGATTTAAATAGAGTGATATTAGCGAACAAGCAACAGCTTTTATTTGCTATTAGACGTTATTTTGCTGAAATACATGAAAAAATTGCAAACAAGAAGCGGCTTTTAGCAGATCCACGAAGACAACTCCAAGATAAGCAACAATATCTCGACCAAATAGAGATAAGACTAAACAGAAGCTTTACAAACTTGATGATAAACAAGAAGTATCTTTTTGAGAGTAAATTCGATCGCATCAAAAAAAATAATCCTAAAAAGAATCTAGAAATAATGAGTTCAAAAATAAGGGCAGCGATTGATAAAGCAACAATATGTTTAAATTTACGTATTCTTGAAAAAACAAAAATCCTATCAAACTTAACCAAAGTCGCAGACGCTATGAATCCAGGCAGCATTTTAGAAAGAGGTTATTCGATTTTACAAAACAAGAATAAACAAGTTATCACTAGCGTTAAAATGACAGTCCCAGCAGAGACACTTTCGGCTAGAATGAGTGATGGATCAATACAATTGCGAGTTCTTGACGATGAAAAGAAACTCAGAAAAAACTAAGAAGGTACCTTATTTTTTTTAGACACAGATTTAGAGACTCTTACATCTTTTTTCAATGATTTCTTTTTTCTTTCTCCTGACTTGGCAGCGTAGGGGTTAATGCTAGATTTGTAACCAATTTTTATAGGTGTCCCATGGAGGCCTAATTCTCGTCTAAAAACACCCTCTAAATATTTTGTGTAATGTGCTGGAACTGCATCCGTTTGATTCCCATGTATGACAATAATAGGAGGATTATGGCCGCCACTGTGTGCAAACCTAAGCTTGATTCTTCGTCCTTTTGCTAAAGGTGGTTGATGATCCTCTATAGCACCCTCTAGAATATAAGTTAGCTTCGAGGTTGGAAAGGCAGTTGTTGCAGCTTTGTAAGCCCTATCAACAGAATTCAACAATTTTTTAATGCCAGTGCCTTTCAAACCAGACACAAAATGTATGTCAGCATAACCAACAAATTTTAATCTTCTTTTTATCTCATTTTTAACATATTCGCGCTCCTCCCTTGAAAGCCTATCAGCTTTATTCAAAGCAATGACAAGGCACCGACCCGCCTCTAAGACTTTCCCAAGTAAGTGTAAATCTTGATCTACAATACCCTCCATGCAATCCATCACACATATAACCACGTGCGCATCATTGATCGCTTGCAAAGTTTTTACTATAGAAAATTTTTCAACTGCCAGCTTAATATTCTTTCTCTTTCTAATTCCTGCAGTATCAATCAAAGTATATTTTCTTGCGCCTCTTTCGAAATCAATATAGATGCTATCTCGTGTGGTGCCCGGTTGATCAAAAACAACTACTCGATCCTCTTTGAATAGACTGTTCACAATTGTTTACTTACCAACATTTGGGCGCCCAGCAAAGCATATTTTCGTCCGATCTGATGCGTCACTTTCGTCATCATTATCTTTTGGAAACAGATTAAGAGCACTCTCCATTAGTGATTTTATCCCTCTTCCATGACTTGCTGATATTGCAAATATCTCAGAGGTACCTACTTGATAGAAGTCAGCTATAGCAATCTCTGGATCCAGTCCATCGACTTTATTTGCAACAACGAAGAACTTAGATCCCTTACGTCGTAAACTTTCAACGATTGCCAGATCAGGAGGCAATAAGCCTGTCTTGGAATCCACGAGAAAAAGAACTAAATCTGCTTCTGCCAATGCTATTAATGATTGCTCTTCAGTCTCTGCCTCTATTCCCTCATCGATACCAGTGAGTCCGCCAGTATCAATGACAACAAATTTTCTTCCATGAAGAGTTCCATCACCATATTTTCTATCTCTTGTTAACCCAGAAAGATCAGCAACAAGAGCATCTCGAGATTTTGTTAAGCGATTAAATAGGGTGGATTTACCGACATTGGGTCTTCCAACCAAGGCAATAACTGGGATCATTCTAAGAATACAGAAAATTTAAAGGGATAGTTTACTAAATCGCCTCAAGAATTGCGCTATTGAATCTCATACGCGCTGAGAAGTCCCTTGTCTGAATGAATATATAGAATATCTTTATAACTAGATAGCGGAGCACTAATACCTCCTCGATCAACTTTTATCCTACCTTTAAAACTTCCATCAGTTGAATCAAGTAAATGAACATACCCCTCAAAATCAGCGACTGCAACATAGTTTGATACAATTGTAGGACCTGTTAGCTTCCTCAAAAACAAGTCATCATTAGACCACTCGATCCGCCCATTACCGGAGTTTAACGCTATTACAGAATCATCCTCATCCGTTATAAACACCTGATTTTTGTGATGTGCTGGGGATTTATGAGAGGATGCGTCTTGGAACCAAAGACTACTTCCTGTTCCTCTTGAGTAAGCTGCCACTTTTCCTTGATAAGATACGACATAAATAACATCCCCAACAAGAATAGGAGCTCCATCAATATCAACCATTCGCTCAAGCTCAGTTCGTCCTTTTGGAAGAGCTACCCGGGTTTCCCAACTGATCGAACCATTAGAAGAATTAAATGCTATTAACTTCCCTGAATCAAATCCCGAGATAACCATATTGTCAGTAACGATCGCATCGCTGACTCCTCTTACACTGAGAATGGGTGCGTCATCATCATGCTTCCAAACCAAGCTACCATCTGACACATCTAGTGCTGTCATTTGGTTATCTATAGAGTTGACAATTACTACCTTTCCATTTGAACTTGGACGAGAAAGCACCTCTGAACTTACATTTGAAGACCAAATTAAATCTCCATTATCTGCGTCTATTGCAAAAACCTTGCCTTCTAAGTTAGCCACATACACCTTGCCAAATCCATATCCAACACCTCCAGAGAGACTTGTCTCCAAATTTATATCCCAGATTTGCTTGCCGGTTTCTGGATTTAGGCTAATTATTTTTCCCTCATAATCTGCTGTTATAAGCCTTTCTCTGCTAACAAAAGGTCGAAGGGTAATTAAATAATCTTCTGTCTTTACCCCAACTTTAGCAGTCCATAAGCGCTTTAATTCAACTTCTGCCACAATGTCCTCTAAGATTGCGGGAGTAATGGTTGGATCGTCTTCCTTTCCGAAGAAACTACATCCTGAGATAATAAGCGGGAGAAGAAATAATAAAATTTTATTCATTAAAGACTCTCAATTTCCGTTTCAGATTCAATATCATTAACCTCATCAACTTGGTCAACTATTATTTCAGGAGGATTGACTTGAGACAATTTCAATTGAAGCACGTTATTGATGAGCTGATCTGATGACTTATTGAAAAGAATCGCAGAATTATAGGCGGTATACGCTTCCTCTTTCCTATCAAGAATCATATAAATGTCTCCTTTCGCCTCCTCATATGCAGCCTTTAGAGAGCCAGGATCTGTGTTACGCAATACTTCAAGAGACTCTTCGTAATCACCTTTTGTTGCCACTAACCTAGCCAATCGAAGATTCAATATAGACTTCAAAGAATCGTCTACATCATTATCCAAGGACCAGGTCAGCTCTGTAATGGCCTGATCAACCTCATCATTCTCGACTGCCAATCTTGCTTTCAAAGCTGCTGCAAAATGAGCATAGGATGTATCAGGAAAGTCTTTCTTTAATAATTCTGCATTTTTCTGAATCGTTGCTTGATTCTCTTGAGTCAATTTATTACCAGTTTCCTCTGAAAGACTATCCGTAATACTCTGCCATATCTCAGATGCGGCTTCAGCTTCAGACTTGATCTTGCCTTCATATAAGTCCCAACTTATATATCCTCCAACAAGCAACACAATTCCAGCGACAACTTTTAAGCCGTTCTCTTTCCACCAGGTTTTGAATGCTTCAATATTCTCTTCTTCAGTTCGTTGACTCACCAATTAATCCCCTCCAATACTAAAAATTGAGTCAAGTATGCCGGGTAATACTTTTACATCTACCAACTCTTGCTCTTTATTTTCCCTTAAGTATTTCAAACTAACAGAATTACTAAGCATCTCGTCATCTCCAACTATCAATGCCACTCGTGATCCACTTCTGTCAGCTTTCTTCATCTGTGATTTTAAACTTCCCCCACCACAGTTAAAAGTTATTCTTAATCCGGGACACTTAGATCGCAATTCTTCTAAAACCAGGATTCCATGTGACCATACACTCTCATCACAAACAACAAAAACATCGCTATTAATAAAAAAATTTTCAGGAACTATCTCAAGCTTTTCAGCCAATAGAACAGTTCTCTCCAGACCAATCGCAAATCCAACACCTTCACAAAATTTCCCGCCTAATTGCTCAACAAGACCATCGTATCGACCGCCCGCACAAATGGCATCTTGTGATCCAAGCTCAGTAGTTGTCCATTCAAAGACTATCTTCGAGTAATAGTCTAAACCCCGCACCAATTTTGGATTTATTACAAATTTGATTCCCCTCTTTGTCAGAGTGGAACATATCTGATCAAATTCGTCACGAGCATTTTTGCCTAACTGCTCAATCATCAAAGGTGCTTTGGATAAAACCCTTTGAATATCTGGGTTCTTGCTATCCAAGATTCTGAGTGGATTTTTCTTTAGTCTTCTTTTGCTATCTTCATCAAGATCTGACTCATGTTTTTGCAGATATTTGACAAGAGAGTTTATGTACTTGGATCGGTCATCTGCTGCCCCAATGGTATTAATATTAAGAGTTACTACATCACTTAAACCGAGTGCTTTGAACATTGCAGACGTCATAAATATCATCTCTAAATCAATATCAGGTCCCGGAAAACCAAAAGCTTCAACACCAATTTGAAAGAATTGTCGTTGCCTGCCCTTCTGAGGTCTCTCCCTTCGAAACATTGGACCAGAATAATAGAGCCGTTGAGTCTGATTATGTAATAGACCATTTTGAATACAGGCCCTCACGCACCCAGCTGTACCCTCAGGACGCAGTGATATAAGATCACCATTTCGATCTTCAAAACTGTACATTTCCTTTTCTACGATGTCCGTAGACTCTCCAACCGATCGTTTAAACAAGTCGGTATATTCAACAATTGGGAACCTGATCTCTTTATAGCCATAAGAACCGAGCATCTCGAATATCTTGCTCTCTACAAATTGCCAAGATGATAGATTATCAGGCACTAAGTCATACATACCCCTCAAAGATTGGAATTTCATATAATTTATTTGCCTAACCTTTAGCTATTATTTGCGCTTCAACAGAAGCCAATTGTTTTTCTTTTGATAAAGCCTTTTGTCGGATTTCACGCTCGAGTGTAGCCACTAAGTCCTCTTGACTAATTTTATGATCTGGAACCCCATCTAAATAGATAAGATTCGAGGGTGCACCTCCAGTCAATCCAAAGTCTGAAATTTTCGCCTCTCCCGGTCCATTTACGATACAACCAATAATTGAGACATCAAGAGGTGTGGTTATATCCTCTAATCTTCTTTCTAATTCATTGACCGTGGAAATAACGTCAAAGTTTTGACGTGAACAACTAGGACAAGCTATAAAATTTATTCCTCTTGTTCTCAGCCTCAAGCTTCGCAGCATATCCCAGGCAACCTTCACTTCTTCAGCAGGATCTGCAGCAAGTGATATACGCATAGTGTCTCCTATTCCATCTAGAAGCAGTGCTCCTAGACCGATTGAAGACTTAACTGTACCCGATCGAAAACCTCCCGCTTCAGTAATTCCGAGATGTAGAGGTTGATCGATTCTTTTTGCTAGATCTCTGTACGCGTCGACAGCCATAAATACTTCAGATGCTTTAACACTTACTTTGAAATTCTGAAAATCATATTTATCCAACCTATCGACATTTCTCATTGCCGATTCTACAAGAGCCTCAGCATTTGGCTCTCCATATTTGCGAAGCAAATCTCTTCCCAAAGAACCCGCATTAACGCCTATTCTGATAGGAATGTTTAAGTCTCTAGCTTTCGCTATAACCTCACGCAAACGCTCCTCTCGGCTAATATTTCCTGGATTTATGCGAAGACAATCAACACCTAGATCCGCTACTCTGAGTGCTATTTTGTGATCAAAATGAATATCAGCTACCAATGGTATTTTGGTTCGACGTTTTATCTCGCCAAATGCTTCTGCCTCTGCCAGAGAGGGAACTGAAACTCTGACAATGTCTGCTCCTGCACGCTCAACACTCTCTATTTGCTCAACTGTTTTTTTTACATCAGAAGTCGGCGTATTCGTCATTGTTTGCACCGAGATTGGCGCATCGCCACCCACAGGAACATCCCCAACCATTATTTGGCGCGATACTCGACGCTTTATCGGGGACTGTTGAAAATTCAAAGTAAACCTCTGAGTATATTTATTATTTAAAACTAGTCATCAAGTAAACCAAAGTTAAACCGATTCCAGTAGCTTTACTGGTTGAACTTCTTGCAAACTTTCCTTAAATCTTTTCTGGCGTTTCGTTCTGTCGTTTACATCACCAGCAAGCTGCCCACAGGCAGCAGCAATATCATCGCCTCTTGTCGTCCTCACTGTCACAGTGTAACCATCTGCGATCAGAATGTCCCGAAAACGGTTTAAAGCAGTTTTTGTCACCTTCTTATAGTTAGATCCATTAAATTCATTAAATGGAATTAAATTTATTTTGCATGGTAAGTCCCTTAGAAGTGCGGCTAATTCGTGCGCATGATGACTTCTGTCATTAACCTTGTTGATTAATGTATATTCAACTGTCACCTTGCGATGATTATCCGGTAGTTTTTCCAGATAGCTTTTCGCGCTACTTATGAATTTTGCTATCGGATATTTTTTATTAATTGGAACTAGTGAGTTTCTCAACTCATCATTTGCTGCATGCAACGAAATCGCGAGAGAGACATCAATCAAATCACCTAATTTGTCAAGTTGAGGCACAACTCCAGAGGTGCTCAAGGTAACACGACGCTTGGATAAACCATATGCATTATCTTCCAACATTAAAGTCATTGCATCGACCACATTTTCAAAATTCATCAAAGGTTCTCCCATCCCCATCATGACTACATTTGAAATTTTTCGAGCACTTTTTCTTGAAAATTGACTAAAAGAATCGGCAGCTAACCATAACTGTCCAATTATTTCCGCAGAAGTAAGATCTCTGTGGAATCCCTGTTTTCCTGTAGCGCAGAACGAGCAATCTAGTGAACATCCAACTTGTGAGGAAATACAGAGAGTTCCTCTTTCCCTTTCTGGGATATAAACCATTTCAATACAACTACCGCCCTCTACCCTAACAAGCCATTTTTTTGTACCATCTTGGGATTCTTCGCAAGTAACTATTTCTGGTAATCTTATTTCGCAATTATCAGCAAGCTCTTCCCGAAGAGCTTTGGATAAATTCGTCATACGTGCAAAATCCAGCTCGCCCTCTTGATGTATCCACTTGATTAGTTGAACTGCTCGAAATTTTTTATGCCCTAGAGAACTAAAAAAATCTTCAAGTTTTGTAAGAGTTAATCCAGCTAAGTTGACTTTTTTCATGTCGATAAGATTATCCTTTGAGAATTCACTTAACTCAGGATATGTGCGCCTTAGACTCGTTCAGAACAAACATCATCAGAGGAGAAAAAATAGCTAATCTCTCTTTTAGCAGAGATCTCAGAATCAGACCCATGGACAGCATTAGCATCAATAGATTCTGCAAAATCAGACCTAATTGTGCCACTATCCGCTTCCTTCGGATTGGTAGCTCCCATAAGTTTTCTGTTAACTGCTATCGCATTAGCACCCTCTAGAACTTGTATCGAGACGGGTCCTGAAGTCATAAATTCAACGAGATCATTAAAAAAAGGTCGCCCTTTATGCTCAGCATAAAATCCTTCTGCCTCATCTTTACTTAGCTGCTTAAGTTTACAGGCAACTATTTTTAAACCAGCTGTCTCGAACCGAGATAAGATCTGCCCGATAACATTTTTTTTAACTGCATCTGGTTTAATAATTGATAGTGTTTGCTCCATAATCTGTCTCCATAGACGTTTTAAGTATAAAAGCGCGGAAGTGTACAACTGAAAAGCCATGCTAACAATATTGTTTTAATCTAATTCCTCAATCCACGCCATCTGAATCGCCTCTAATATTTTCTCACCGCACCGGTTCGGGTCATCAGAAAAGTTACTTAAATCCATTACCCGATCACGGAGAGTCACAAAATTAATCTGTATTGGGTTTTCGTCTGGATATTCTTCAGATAACTCAATTGCTATTTCACTAACATCAGTCCACTTCAACATATCGGCTCACCCTATAATTAAAAATATTAGTGCCTCTCAGAGACCATATTTATGGTGTATTTTGGAATTTCAATTGTAAGATCTTGGTCTTTAACTATGACCTGACAACTCAGTCGTGAGTCTGGATCAACACCCCATGCTTTATCCAAATAGTCTTCTTCAAGATCTTCAGCTTCATCGAGCGATTCATACCCATTTCTAACATGAACATGGCACGTCGTGCATGCACATGACATTTCACACGCATGTTCAATATGCAACCCATTTCGCAGAGCAGCCTGACATACTGACTCACCGGCATGTGCTTCAATTTCAGCACCCTCTGGACAAATTTCGATATGTGGCAAGAACTTTATCTTCGGCATACTATTAGGTCTCCACTTCATCAAGCGACTTCCCTGACAAAGCTTTTTTAATTGAGAAGTTCATTCTTCTTTCAGCAAATGTTTCACTTGATTTCATCAACTTTTCGGTAAGATTAACCAACAAATTTCTGTCTGCAGATTGCTCTCTGACAACTTTTAAATCTTTAATATTTAATTGCAACATTTTTATTTCTTGTTCATCCAAGACATTTTCTCCATCCTGCTCAAGGGCACCTTGTATATCATGTATTAATCGATCGGCTTCTACCTGGCTCTCAGTTAATAGCCTTTGTTCATGATCAATCTCTGCTTTTTCAAAAGAATCTCTCAACATTCTCGTGATCTCTTCCTCGGTTAAACCAAAAGATGGTTTAATCGAAATCGAGGTTTTTTTTCCACTTGAAAGCTCCTGCGCCTCCACACCTAGAAGTCCATCTGCGTCAACTCGAAATGATACCGATATTTTTGCAGAACCCGCTACCATCGGTGGGATACCTCTCAATTCGAAGTGAGCGAGTGACCGACAATCAGACACTAGTTCTCTTTCTCCTTGAAGTATATGGAGTTTCATTGCCGTTTGCCCATCTTTAAATGTCGTAAATTCCTGCGACTTTGAAATTGGTATCGTCGCATTTCGCGGTATTATCTTCTCAACTAATCCACCCATCGTCTCCAATCCAAGAGATAAGGGAATTACATCAAGTAATAATGAATCATTAGCACCTTTATTTCCAATGAGAACATCTGCTTGAAGCGCTGCGCCAAGCGCTACAACCTTATCTGGATCTAAATCATATTTTGGATCAATACCGAAAAGCTTTTTTACTTCTTTCCTAACATTAAAATTACGCGATGAACCTCCCACTAAAAGCACATTATCAATTTCCTCAAATCCTATCCCCGCGTCTCTTACAGTTCTTCTGCAAGCTTTTATCGTTCTTCTAACCAGCAGTTCAGTAAGTTTACTAAATTTTTCTCTAGTTAAAGTTAATGTCTTCGACATAAATTCGATGTTCACATCATCATGATTTGAAGGATTACTTAGTTTTTCTTTCGCGATTCGCGCTGTGCTTAACACGCTTGCTTGTAAGTTGGTGTTTTTTCCTATTTTCAAACTCAAGGACTCGCTGATCCAATCAGCAATCGCGAAATCAAAGTCATCGCCTCCTAGAGAGGCATCCCCACCAGTCGCGAGAACCTCAAAAACTCCTTTTACTATCCGAAGAATACTTATATCAAAGGTTCCACCACCAAGATCATAGACAGCTATTGTTTCTTCTTCATTATTATCTAAACCATATGCAATTGCCGCTGCTGTCGGCTCATTTAAAAGACGAAGAACATTCATACCAGCAAGCGTCGCAGAATCCTTCGTGGCTTGCCGCTGCGCTTCGTCAAAATAAGCCGGAACAGTAATTACAACTCCATCAACCTGCTCTTCTAGAAAGGACTGGGCTTTATTTTGCAGATGCTTTAATATTTCTGAAGAAATCTCCACCGGACTGAAAGACCCTCTGCGAGTGCGGATCTTAAGAAAACGCTCATCAGAAAGATCTAATTCGTAAGGGTAAGACAATGGTTGTTCGACAACATCCTCTGCACCCCTGCCCAAGAGCCGTTTTACTGAAGCGACGGTATTCTTAGGATCTGATTCTCTAAAAATCTCCGCACTTTTCCCAACTAAATATTTCCCTTCGAGAGGAAAATGAACAATCGACGGCACTAGAACATTACCAAAGTCGTCGTTAATGATTATAGTTTCATTCTGAGCTCTAAAACCAACAAGAGAGTTTGTGGTACCCAAATCTATACCGATTGCTCGTTTTTTTTGATTGGTATTACTTACACGAGAACCAGGTTCAGATATTTGCATTAAAGCCATATTTATAGATCTTCCAATTTCTGTTCTGTTAAACAAACTTGATCAAGAAGCTTAGAGAAAAATTGCATCTTAGAGAAAGTTTTAAGTGCATCATTGGTATGATTAGTACTCAAAAAATCGCCAAATTGTTTTTGTAACTCTTTATATGCAAGTTCAACTTTTTCCCTTAGCCGCTCCAGTTCATGATCCGGATCAGGAGAATTTGATAACCCATCAAGAGCTTCTCTGTATTCGATTTGCTCCATCAAGAAAGCCGTATCTGACGAGACAAAATTCTCATTATTTGTATCGTGCCCATAAATACTTAAAAGGTGTTTAGCACGCAACAGCGGAGAACTCAAAACTCTATATGCCTCATTAATTTTTGCAGCTCGCTCGACCGCTAATCTTTTTTCATTATTCGAACAGTTTACAAACAGATCAGGGTGGAATTGCTGTTGGAGAGATCTTTGCTTATTTTTTATGTCTATTAGACTGACTTGCCATGAGACCGGAATATCGAACAATTCGAAAAAATTACCATCTAGATTCATTTAATATCCCCTAGAGTTAACTTTTTACGAATACTCTAGACGTGAAAGCTCTCCCCGCAGCCGCACTCGTTTTTAACATTAGGATTTGTGAACTCAAATCCTTCATTCAAACCGTCTTTAACATAGTCTAATTGCGTGCCTTTCAGATATATCAGACTTTTTTTGTCCACAACAAGCTTCAATTCATCAAATTGATATACTTCGTCTTCATCAGACAGCACATCAACAAACTCCATGAGATAGGCTAGTCCCGAACAGCCCGTCCTTTTGACACCCAATCGGACACCCAACCCCTTATTTCTCTCTGAGACACTCCTCTTGAGGTGATCTTTCGCATTTGAAGTAATTGTTATCGACATTTCAACTTCAACCGTTGCTCCGCTTATCCCTTATATTACGAACCGCTGTTTTAATAGCATCCTCAGCCAATACTGAACAATGAATCTTTACTGGAGGTAACGCCAACTCCTCCGCTATTTCCGTGTTTCGTATCTGCTCGGCATCATCCAAATGTTTGCCTTTAACCCACTCAGTCAACAAAGAACTTGATGCAATCGCCGAACCGCAACCATACGTTTTAAATTTCGCGTCCTCGATGATTCCATTGTCATTGACCTGAATTTGAAGTCTCATTACATCTCCACAGGCTGGGGCTCCCACCATTCCTGTTCCGACGTTCTTGGAACTCTCATCAAGCTGTCCGACGTTCCTAGGATTTTCATAGTGATCGATAACTTTGTCGCTATATGCCATCTTCCATCTCCCTCCAATAATTAATCATACTACATTAAAAGATTTTTTACTCTAATGCGCCGACCATTGCACTGTATCCAAGTCTATTCCCGCTTTGAACATATCCCAAAGAGGTGATAGCTCTCTTAACTTCTCAACAGCATTGCGTGTCTGCGAAAGCGCCTCATCAATGTCCGCTTCAGTTGTGTACCTTCCAATACTAAATCGAATTGAACTGTGAGCCATCTCATCATTAAGTCCCAACGCTCTGAGCACATAGGATGGTTCTAAGCTTGCTGAAGTACATGCTGATCCCGAGGAAACCGCAAGATTTCGTAATGCCATCATCAAAGATTCTCCTTCGACAAAAGCGAAACTTATATTTACGATCCCAGGCACATGACTCTCTTCGGATCCATTGAGATGAACTTCCTCGATATCTGCCACACCATCAATTAAACGTTTACGCAGCGCCGTTATCCTTTTCATCTCAGAATCCAACGACTCTGTTCCGATCTTAAAAGCTTTGCCCATTCCAACTATCTGGTGAGTAGGCAACGTGCCCGACCTCATCCCTCGCTCATGTCCGCCGCCATGCATTTGAGCTTCTATTCTCACTCTTGGTTTACGTCTTACATAGAGCGCTCCAATTCCTTTTGGTCCATATATTTTGTGCGCAGAAAACGACATCATGTCGACATTCATCTCCTCCACGTCTATGAGAGTTTTCCCAGCGCTCTGCGCTGCATCAACATGAAAAAATATTTTATTCTCTCTGCAAAGGCTTCCTATCTCTCGAATCGGGTTCAAAGTTCCTAACTCGTTGTTAACATGCATGATTGAAACAATCGTCGTGTCATCGCGAATAGCTTCCTTTACAGCGTTTGGCTGCACTAACCCATTTTTGTCCGGATCTAGGTAAGTTACTTCAAAACCCTCTCTCTCCAATTGCCTGCATGTATCGAGCACAGCCTTATGCTCAATCTTTGATGTGATAACGTGCTTTCCTTTTCGAGCATTAAAATGAGCGCAACCCTTAATTGCTAAATTATTGGCTTCAGTCGCACCTGATGTCCAAACGATTTCTCTTGGATCTGCGTTAATCATTCTCGCCACATCTTCCCTGGCCTCTTCAACAGCAGCCTCGGCACTCCAACCAAACATGTGAGATCTCGAGGCAGGGTTGCCAAAATGACCAGAAGGCGTCATAAATTCCATCATAGTCTCTGCAACAATCGGATCAACCGGAGTTGTAGAGGCATAGTCTAAGTAGATAGGCAAACTCATTTTCATCTCCAAATTACTGTCATTATCCGAAACGGGAATAATAATGACAGAATTCATTATATTTTATATTTTCGCGTACGACCAGAACGTCACACTTAATCATCTTTTTAAATTACGCTCTATCGAGGATAACAGACCACGCAAAATCGAGACTTCCATTTGATCTAGTCTCACTCTGGAAAAAAGTCGTTTTAAACGAGTAATCAGTTGTTTGGGGTTCTCGGGATCATAAAACTTTAAGGTAACCAATGTTGAAAATAAATGGTCATAAAATGACTCTAATTGGTCTGCTGTTGCTAAAGGTTGATCCCATGTCAAATTATCTTTGCTATTCTCCAAAAACGCCATCCTGATTTCATAACACAGCAGTTGAACTGCCATCGCAAGATTTAAAGAGCTGTACTCACTATCTGTCGGTATATTCATGTGATATGTACACTTTTGCAATTCTTCATTGGACAACCCTCGGTCTTCCCTCCCAAAAAGAATCGCGACCTTATGAGATCGAGCTTCATTAACAACTCTATTGCCGCAGTCTCTTGCATCCAAGGTCGGCCAGGGAATCCTCCGATCTCGCGCACTAGTTCCTATAACAAGGGAACAGCCCTCAATGGCTTGATCAATAGTTTCAACAACGATTGCATTATCAAGTATGTCTGCAGCATTTGCTGCTCTCCAAGTAGCTCGAGGCGCTGGAAACTCCTTCGGATTAACTAAAAATAGATTATTTAATCCCATATTTTTCATTGCTCTCGCGGAGGCGCCTATATTCCCTGGATGTGTTGTACCTACCAGTACAACTCGAATATTTGAAAATATTTTGTTTGTTTGCAAATTGAAACTCGGATAATGATTTAATATGGAGCTTTTATTAAAGAACATCGAAATTGTATCAGAATTATGTGTGTCTGATACAATTCGGTCTCTCGATTAAAAGGATTATTTCATGCAACCAATGGTTAATATAGCATTACGGGCAGCGCGACAAGCTGGGGAGATGATTGTTAAAGCTGCTGACAATCTTGAGTCAGTTGAAGTGAGCGAAAAAAGTAAAAATGATTTTGTCACAGAGATCGATAAGAGATCGGAGCAGATCATTATAGATAGCATATTAAAAGCTTATCCAGATCATCATTTTTTAAGTGAAGAAAGAGGATTTGATGGAAATAATTCAAGTGATGTCCAGTGGATTATAGATCCCCTAGATGGAACGACGAATTTTGTTCGGGGAATACCTTATGTCTCTGTTTCTATAGCCTGCATGATCAAAGGTAAACTTGAACATGCAGTTGTGCTTGAACCCTTTTCACATGATGAATTCACTGCAAGTAGAGGATTTGGAGCTAAACTGAATGGACGTCGAATTAGAGTTTCCGGGAAAACTGATAAAAATGGTGCTCTTTACGCAACTGGAGTACCTTTCAATGATCCTTCTTTCAAACATATGAAAGAATATCTCAAATGTCTTCATGAATTCGCAGAAAATTCGTGCGGTGTGAGAAGAATGGGAGTCGCATCTCTTGATCTAGCTTATGTAGCATCAGGAAAATTTGATGTTTTTTTTGAAATGTATTTAAAACCTTGGGATATAGCCGCAGGAACCTTGCTCGTGCGCGAGGCAGGAGGTTTTGTAAGCGACTTTAGTGGCGGTGAAAACTTTATGTCCAGCGGACATATTTTAGCAACGACTCCAAAGTTGTTTAAACCAAGTCTGAAAACAATTTCTAAACATTTAAGCCAACTAAAAAACTAGTTTAATTTAAATTAAATTAATGCAAAAGTTCTTTGCAAAAACCAAAATGTGCTAATTGTTCCAATAGAGTAAATGCCAAGCTGATTAAGAAATGGAAGGTAATGACTCGAAAAAAGCGGGTTGCTTCGCAAAATTATTGCTATTAATAGAACTAGCCCTATAAAAATTAACTGACCTATCTCCACACCAATATTAAAGAATAATAGGGCATTGATCTTCATATCGAATGGTAATCCTAGTTCTTGCAAGACAACTGCAAAACCAAACCCATGCAAAAGACCAAAAAATGCACTTATAGATATGGGGAATTTGATCGATAATGGCGGTTCTAATTTGTTTTTTCTGGCAAAGAATATCTCACGCGCAAGAATAATAATACTAAGCGCAATCAGTAACTCGACTAACTCTGTTCGAACTTTGATCAAGTTCATCGTCGCCAAACTGAGCGTGATTGAATGCGCCATTGTAAAGCCGGTGACCGCATATATAAGTGTTCGAGTGCTTTTCGAAATCAAGATTAGACAGAGTACAAAGAGCAGATGATCATAACCGATCAGAATATGTTCGACACCTGCCAAAATATATTGCTTAGCGATTTCGTAGAATGATTTTCCTGAGCCTAATAGAATCTCTGTTTTTTCTGGACCGGAAAAAATCTGTTCGACAGAACCTCCAATTTCTTTATATACGACCAATGATGTGAGGGCTGGGTTTGATCTCGGATAGTCAATTTTTATCAGAAAATTTTGCAGTGCTGGTTTGCAAGTGTATTCAGAACTTCCAAGAAGCCGAGTTCCTGATGTGTTGCCATCTTGTGCACAACTATCGCTTTTAATATAAATCAATGGCTCATCGGATGGAGTCATTACCGGTGGCAACTTCCATTTGACTCCAATCTTAGTTTCACTATTTTCCGTTATTTCGATATAAACGGGACGCGCCTCATCAGAAAGACTCAAGGGTGCTAGTAATAGCAAAAAAACAATTATGCTTTTAATCATAACTATCTGTTTGATCGATAAGCTCATACTTAGCTTTTACTTGGTTTAACCTCCTCATCTTGCTTGCGAACTGTTCTTCACGGTACAGATCACCCCTTACATCAGCTTCAACTGAATTGAGCGTTGGCGTATAACTATCAGAGATTTGAGTTATTAAAACTAGATGCCAGCCATAATCAGATTGAATAGGTCCAATCCAGGCAGACTTTTCGAGCTTTGAGCTCGAATATGCGAAAACTGCATTTTTAAATTGCTCCCCGAAATGACTCTCAATTTCAGAAGATTCTCGATTAACGTAATTTCGATTATATAAAAAGCGCTCACCATATAAACCAGATTCCTCGAACAAAACGACTTTTTCATTTAAAGTCTCCATCAATGCTTCAGCACGTCGAAGCGTGGTATCATCAACCTTATTTTTATCTTTTAAGAAGACATGAGTGAACGTAATTAAAGCTGGTTTTCTATAATTCTCTTTGTTCTTCTCAAAATAGTTTTCTAGATCCCGCCGACTGATTGGAGAAACTTCGTCATAGAAACCTTGAGACAAATAATCAACTTTCTGAACTAACCTTCTCTTAATAATTGGATCATTTTTATCAAAATTGTTTATCAAAGCTTCTCTGTATAGAGCCTCTTGATGAAAAAAATCAGTCATTAATTTTTTCTTCTCGAGCTCTGCAAGGTTTTGGTAAATATTAATGGCCTCGTCCGGATTAAAGATCTTTGCTCGCTGCTGCATAAAATTTATTAATATATTGTCATCAATCATTATTTGATAATTAGAATTTTTATAATCATCGGGATTGCGGTTTATATCGACATAAAGTAACAATGAAGCTAATAGTCCGAACTGAACAATTGGTTCTCGAAGAATCTTTAAAATAAGATTTTTCATGCCAATAATTAGGGGTTGTACCAAATCGGAGAGCTATATGCTCTCTCTTGAATAGTAAATGGCTTCATTTTTTTATCGTCACTCTGAAGAGCTAAGGCATCGAGAAGAGAGTGTCTAGCAGTTGGAATCTCAAGTGCTCTCAAATAGTAAAAAGCTCTCTCACTCTTTTTGAATTGTGGATCTTGCCAGAGAGCAAAAAAGTCTGTGGCCCCAATGCTATTTTCATGAGTTCCAGTATTTAAATTAACAGTGTTACCCACTAATTCAAGATTACCATCCTTGTCTTCAACCCTTTCATCTGACCATGCCACATCAAATATTTTCTCGTGAGTTACTCCTTCCATATCAATCCAACCTTTTATGATCTGAGCACGATCTAAGTTTGCTCCGACTGGATCTTTCGTGACCCTTATTGCAAAACTTGGCCCGGCATCCAAAGAAGTTTGATAAAGATCACCACCCATCGGTACACCTCTTTCATATCCGATATCTTGATAATTTTGCGCATTAATCCCATCAAAATCCCAGCCGCCGAATATCTGCAGTCGAATTCTTGGTCCAGTTGTTGCGAAAACCTCTTTCCTCTTAAATGCTGCATAAATTTCTTCTCTATTGTTTTCTTTCGCCCAAACTCCAGCAAGTCCACCGGCCGACATCGACCAACCTGAATTATCGGCATCACCAATAATCGCTTGGTCTTTAATCTCTGGTGTTGAATCATTGGAATATTTACCCCAAAAGTTTTTTTCTTCAGCTGAGGCCAAGCTTGTATGAGAGTCCGTTGAACCGATCAACCCAAATTTGTATGGATTTACACCTAGTGTTTGATCAAATTTCAAACCTAATTTTAGTGCAGATCGAACATAATCACCTTTCTTGGGAATATACTCAGACGTGTATGATTGAAGGTAATGCGTATATGTTTCAAAATTTGAGAATTCGTCGGTTTCAATATTTGGTAACGATTCGCTATCACCTTTAACCTGTGTCACCTCGACAACTGGCTCCCATTTTATGCGCATACTAGCGTAAGTTGCGTCAAAAGGTTCACCCTCAAGGGTGTATTCATCAAACATATATCCTTTGGAGAGATTAGAGTTATGAGGAATTGCCAAGAATCTGGTACTCAATTTCTTACTTGTCGTGTCCAACCATTTCCATAAATCTCTGGGATATTGACTAACATCAGATCCATATGGCAAATATTTCAAAGCTTTTTCTGCACCATCCGGAGAAATAATGACACGGTGTAAATTTGCTCCAGTCGGTGTGGAAGTCCACTCCCATCCAACAAAACTGGTGAATATCCCCGGAATATAATGCTCTTCTGCTGATTTGACGATATCTTGCCATACTTTTGTTTTAATATTTGTGACATCTCCATATGGAACAGGTGCTATCGATCCATTAGGATCAGCAACTAGATCATGACCATCTCCAGATGCCGGTTCAGGTAGAGCATAATTAAAGACATCCTCTGCTCGGCCTATATCAATCATAAATAATGCAAACCAAATTTGAATATCTCTCACTAAATTTTTAAAAAATCCAAGGTCGATTAATTGATCTCTGTCGCGTGAAAGCTCAGTAATAACTCCTAAGTACTCCGCATGATCAGACACTACCAAGAAGTCAAGAGGTGTCTCTATTTGCACGCGAGTGCGAGTGTAAGGATGAATAACTGGAAGACCCCTCGCCCATCGATATGCAGTATCTGGATATGCAGAGTCATTATCATTTAAAAATGCATCAAAAGAGTACGCCGTATGAAGATGCGTATCCCCAAAGTACAACTTCATTTCCTCGGACAAACTTGAAATGCTTATTAGGAGGAAAATAAACCCCATGAGAGTTTTACTTCTTATAACTTTTATACTGCCCAAAATTTAACCACCATATTTACTACTTTGGATGGTACCAAATTGGTGACGAATAAGCCCTTTCCTGAATGATCTTTGCACCCCTGGGAGGACCATCCAACTGCAACGCTATACTATCGAAAAGGGTATTCCTTGGCGTCGGGATTTCAAGTACTCTGGCATAGTAAAACGATTTTTGCGATACATTAAAGTCTGGATCAATCCATTTTACAGTGAAGCTTTCATCTCCCACTGAATTTTCATATCTGCCTGATTTAAGGTCCACCGTATTGGTGACAGGAGAAAGCTTGCCGTTATCATTGGTCTCTCGATCCCCTGACCAGGCAACATCATAGACTTTTTCATGCAGCTGGCTTTGCTCATCAATCCAACCTTTGACAATTTGAACTCTATCAAGATTTGCTCCTTTAGGATCTTTGATCGCACTTATCAAAATACTAATAGAATTTTGAGCCTCACTTGTAGCAACTAGCTCTCCCCCCATTGGAACGCCATACTCTGATCCAATATTAGAAAAGTCATTCGATGTTTCGGCGCCCTCTGGAAAAAACCAACCTGCATATAATTGTAGAATTATTCTTGGACCAGATGTGGCATATACCTCCCTGCGCTTAAAAGCCGCAAATATCTCTTCTCGAGTGTTGTGCTCTGCCCAAACAGCTGCAAGCCCTGAGGCTGACATATCCCAGCCGTTAGCGGATAGTTGACCTCCAAGTCTTTGCTTTGTCTCTGGAGTAGAATCTGTTGCAAATTTTCCTAGGAAGTTAGACTCCTCTGGTGAGGACAAACCTGAATGGGAGTCTGTTGATCCAATTAATCCAAACTTATATGGATTTACGCCTACTGATTTTTCTATTTCTAATCCTGCTTTCAATGCAGGTCTTATGAAATCAGCTTCTCTGGGCATAAATTCAGTTTTACCAACTTGAATGTAATATTCATAATTCTCAAAATCAGCAAAATCATCATTGGGAGATAACTTTGAATGGGTTTCGCTATCGCCCTTTATTTGTGTTACCTCAACAATGGGCTCCCATGCTAGTCGAGTCTCTGCGTAACTTGCAGTGATTTGATCACCTTCAAGAGTTGTGCGATCAAACATGTATCCCTTTGAGATATTTGAGTTGTGTGGAATAGCAAGAAATTCTGCTCCAGTTTTACTCCTAGTATCCTCTAGCCATTCCCATAAATCTTGAGGATACTGACTTTGATCTGATCCAAAAGGCAGATAGCTTTTAGCAATATCTCCTCCATGAGGAGACACAACGACACGATGAAGATTTACTCCCATTGGCACCGAACTCCACTCCCAGCCAATAAGTGCTGTAAATTTCTCTGGTTCATTATGCTTGTCAGCACTGTCGACAATATCTAGCCATGTGCGCTCAATAGTCATCCTAGTGTCCCCAAATATTGCTAAATCTGAGATATTGTTGCCCGGCAGTTTAACTGGATCTGGATGACCCTCAAAGTTAGGATTTTGTGGCACAAACTGCCTAAAAAAAGCTAGTCCAGTGCCATCGTCAACCGCTTGGTTCATTGATCTAAACGCATACCATCTTTTTAAATTACCAATAATCCCTAAATCATCACCGAGAAAATTATCGTCCCTTATCGACTTCATTACACCAAGCATTTCGGCATGATCAGCAACCACCAAAAAATCAAGTGGAGTATTTATCTGGACTCTTGTGCGATTAAAAGGATGGATCACTGGTTGACCTTTTGCCCAACGATAAGCAGCATCAGGACCTATACTGTGATTATTATTGAGGAAAGCATCAAAAGAATAGTAAGTATGGAGATGCGTATCCCCGAAATATACATTTTTCAACTCATTCGCTTCATTTTTTGGAGTTGCAATAATGAGAAAGAGGAAGAATAGATACGGCACAGTCTTGTTTTTTATAGTTATCATTGTCATCAAATCATCTCAATGTAAGCACTGAGCGCGCAAGACTTCTTATCCAGCTTCACGGAAAGTCGACTGCACTTTTTCATAAGTCAATTTCTCGCTAATTAAAGCAGCAATTGATTCTTTTGTTTGTGGTCCAATTAGTCTGTGCAATAATTCTCCATCTGAGTTAAGAATTAAAGTCTCTGGAAGCACAGTAACCGGAGGCAACTTTAAGTATACCCGAGGATCAATTTTAAAGGTCGGGAAAAGTACACCTAAAACTTTCTTTTCCTCGTGCAATACAGTGTCTATCGGTTGATCGAAGTTTACACCAGCAATGATAATTTGATTTCTGTACTCATCTTGCAAGGCATTAAGCTCGGGAATTTCTTCACGACATGGTGCACACCATTTTGCCCAATAGTTTATAACTAAGAAAGCACCCGGGTTATCTATATCTAAAGAACCACCCTCAAAGAACTCAAAATTTCCCTCTTTTGAGCATCCTCCGAGGAAAATCAGACTGCCCATCACCATGTTCAATAAACACTTTTTCATGCTATTGCCTACAAATTTATGTGAAGGTAAGGATAACACGGGCAAGGTTAACTATAAAATTCAAATAAAACTATCTAATACAAGATGAATTTTTACATTCGTGAATCCAATTGCGATTTTTGTTTGTACTTACACGCTGTTCGCTCGCATAATTGACTAGCGCATTGTCAGCTTTTAAAAAGAGATTAAACATGCAATCACGAGACGATTTTGGTTATATTCTTATTTTATATTACAGCTCGCATGGACACGTGAAATCGCTCGCTGAGCAAATTTCAATCGGTGTTGAATCTTGTGAAATGGAAGCTCGAATTCGCACTGTTCCTCGGATATCTTCTGTTTGTGAATCTACCGAATCTGATATTCCAGACGATGGTGATATTTACTGTACAATCGAAGATTTGAAAAATTGCGCTGGCTTAATGGTTGGGAGTCCTACCCGATTTGGAACAATGTCTGCATCGCTTAAATATTTTCTTGAGTCTTCTTCAAGCCTCTGGCTTGAGGGTTCACTAGTCGACAAACCGGCAGGTGTATTTACATCATCTTCCAGCTTCCATGGAGGACAAGAGTCCACTCTCCTGTCAATGATGTTACCGCTTCTCCATCACGGCATGATTATATCTGGTATTCCATATACCGAAGGCGCGCTATCGAGAACTAAAACAGGAGGATCACCCTATGGCTCCTCTCATGTAGAGGGGTCAGCATTAAGTGAGGATGAAAAAAAAATATGTAAAGCACATGGCAAAAGGATCGCAGTGCTATCAAAAAGTTTACGCAACCTAAAATAATAGGACTTCTTTGCATGGAACTTGAAAAGAAAGTTAGCGTTTTAAAAATATTAACTCAGTCTAGTTACTGGATGCTTTTTATAGCACTTACAATTAATTTATGGATCCAAAGCGCACCGCTAGTTATATATTTTCTTACACTGTTTCCACTATCTATTTTTACTGTCGGGATCGTTCAAAACAAAATAAGAACTTTAATATGGTTATGTTTTGTTCTTCTCCTCTATTTTACTATTTCAATTTACAAACTCAGTGGCAATGATTCTCAGATCTTTGATAAAATAGAACTCATCCTTTGCATTTGCTTATTTATTTTTTCATGTGTCAATGCAAGAATCAGACAAAAAAATGGAATTAATTAAGTGGGCACGATTGACTAGGTCAAAAGAAAACCTAACCAATCAAATATAGGGCCAAAACAGTCATAATATTGGGAGTTAAAGGTTTAATGCTTCCTTAACAAAAGGAATCGTTATCATTTTAGTTTTCTCTAATGATTGCTCATCCAAAATATTCAATATACTAATCATCTGGTGTGTTTTTCTTTCCACTCGGTTTAATATAAATTCTGCAACACCGTGAGATATTCTCATCCCTTTTAATTTTGCTTGATGGGAAAAAAATCCAATAAGTTGACTGTCGTCTAAGCTAGTGAGGCCAATGCTTAGAAATGATTTGAGTCGGGACTCAAGATCTAGAAAAGTTAGATTAAAATTGGTGATGTTTTGATGGGATCCGATCACTAAACGGTTATCATGAAGCTTGATACTATTAAACAAATTAAAAATTTCTAGTTGCCAATTATTTCTTTGAATTACTGCATCAAGATCATCTAAGCAAACACAATCGAATTGATCCATACCATCAAAAACTGTTTCTGGATCTTCTTTAGAAACTTCAGAGAGAGGGATATAAACCGACCGCTCTCCTTTATAATTAGAATCATTACAAACCGCCTGCAGCAAATGAGATACACCCGAGCCACTGGAACCCAACAGGTAGATAAACTTTTCCTGATTTTGCTTTAGAGCTTTTAATCCTATTTTATTTGCTTCTAGATCAGCGCAAAAAAAGTTCTCGAAAGTTGAATTAATGTTAAGGCGAACATTCAGTGCCAATTGACTTGAATTATTCATTTAATTGATCCAATCAAAAGCAAGCCTACCCTCACTTGATGAGATACCTGTTCTTTCACTTAGAAAACTAAGTCCATTTAAATCTCTCCTGAGAAATTTGGTACTCGCATTAGTTTCTATTACCAACTCTAAATCATTTAAAGAAATTGAGCTTAGCTCTACTGATCGAACGATATCCAAGTCCTTAATTCTTGAAGTGAGAGCCTTGTAATCAGCATATTGATCGATATTCTTTATCGCCAATTTCACCTTTTTATAAGATTGATCAGAGACATAACTGAAAGGTAAGAGCAACTTGTCTAAAAACATATCAATTTTTTGGTTAAAAAAATCTCGGATCGATGAAGAGAAAAAATCTTCTGTAATCAGTTCGCCGTCAACATCATGGGTCCATGTTCCTCTGATCATTCCCGACTCGGCCTCATAGAACCTTACGAGAATCCAACCATCTGAGTCATATCTTGAAGATGCTGCCTTCACACTCTCCGTATTTAAATTCCATGCATCATCTTTTGATAACGAAAGTTCATCCTGCAGATCATATATCGGTAGAAAATGAGTTATTTTTCTTGATTCCAATTTTTGATTTAATTCTATTTTAAATTGATGATCAGAGCTATTACGCAAAAAATCTCGGCCCTTTATTTCCTCATCGACAAGAATCCAAAATAAAAATTCCGGTCTTACTGATGAAAGCATTCTCAAACCAGAATCCACAATAAATTTATTTAAATCTTTTTCGGAGAATATCACTTTTAAACCCAACTCACTATTCGTAGTTGACACATCATCTTCTGAGTTCTCTCTGAATATTTTTTGAAAAGATAGGGCCTCTACAAACGTCTCTTCATTTACATTTATAGTTACCTTTTCTGCAGCGTTTGAAAAACCAGTTAGATTTATCAGTACCTTTGTAAAGGCTTGATCGATAGCCTTATCTCTAGACAATTCACTCTGATCAGGAACTGGTATCACAATAGAATACAACTCAGCTGAGGAACTGACAGAGATCAGGTTGATGATAATTAATAAAACGACTTTTTTTAGTTCAACGATAAATCAGTGCCTCTCAAATACAAATTTAATTCTCATTATCATAAAACAACATTTAAAACTAAATTTAAAATAGCACAACAATATGTACCAAGTTAATATATCACTTTTGTCGAAGGACAACATAAATGAGCTCAAACAAAACATCACTTACATATAAAGACTCGGGCGTTGATATCGATGCAGGAAATGCACTCGTAGAGGCAATAAAACAAGATGTAAAAAAAACTCAAATCCCGGGGGTGCTGGGGAATATTGGCGGCTTCGGGGGCCTCTTCGAGATACCTAAACATTATAAAGAGCCTGTTTTAGTTTCTGGAACAGATGGCGTAGGCACCAAGCTGAGGCTCGCTCTAGATTTTGATTGCCATGAATCAGTAGGTCAAGATTTAGTTGCAATGTGCGTAAATGACCTCGTTGTGTGTGGTGCAAAACCAATGTTTTTCCTCGATTATTTTGCTACAGGATCACTAAATGTCGATTTGGCATCGACTGTAATTAGAGGTATTGCTAAGGGGTGCCAAATCTCAGGATGTGCCCTTATCGGCGGAGAGACTGCAGAAATGCCTGGCATGTACAATAATGCAGATTATGATTTGGCAGGCTTTTGTGTTGGGGTAGTTGAAAAATCTGAAATTATTGATGGCTTAGCTGTTTGCAATGGTGATTCGATTATTGGGATTAAATCAAGTGGGCCTCACTCTAATGGTTTCTCTTTAATTCGCAAGATCATCGAAAGAACAAAAAAAGATCCTAGAGATTTATCAATTAATGGTACGAACATTTTAGAATCCGTGATGTCTCCAACTAAAATATACGTGGATTCAATATTGAAATTGCTCGAGCAAAAAAAGCCGATCAATGCCATTGCGCACATAACTGGTGGTGGCTTAACCGAAAATATACCCCGCGTCTTACCTGATAAAATGAAAGCAATGATAAATCTAGATGAGATTGAGCTACCTCAGCTTTTCAAATGGTTTCAGAAAGAAGGTAATTTAAATAACTCAGAATTATTGAAAACCTTCAACTGTGGTATTGGTATGATTTTGGTTGTCCCATCCAGTGAGGTAAGATCAGTTGTCGAAATCTTGAAGTTACAGGGAGAGGAGACAATGTTGCTTGGTAGTATTGTTGAGTCACAAAATGATAAAGAGAAAATAAGCTTTCGTGGGAACTTTCAATAACATCAAGTATGACAAGAAAATCTAAAATTGTGGTGCTTATCTCGGGAAATGGGTCAAATCTTCAATCATTGCTTGAGGGTTGTCACTCAAAAATAATAAATGGAGAAATAGTTGCTGTTGTTAGCAATAATCCTCACGCTTTTGGCCTAAAAAGAGCGAAAACTTTCGGAATAAACACACTCGTTATTGATGAAAATAATTACAAAATAGAAAAAAAAACCTTTCATGAAAAAGTTTATGAAGCTGTCAAACAATTTAATCCCGATTTGGTGATACTTGCAGGATATATGAAAATACTTACAAAGAGTTTTATTTCAAGTTTCCAAGATAAAATCATTAATATCCATCCCTCACTTTTGCCAAAATATCCGGGTCTGAATACACATCAAAGAGCGCTGACCGCTAAAGATGAGATATCAGGCGCTACAGTTCATTTTGTGACGGAGAAACTCGATAGCGGTCCAATTATAATCCAGGGTGAAGTGCCAATTTTCCCCAATGATACTGAGCAATCACTTCGCACAAGGGTGCTGGAGATTGAGCATAAAATATTTGTTGCTACAACTAGTCTAATTTGCAGTGGAAAAATCAAAAGGGCTGATGACAAGGTTTTTTTGAATGAAAACTTATTAGGAAAGCAAGGAATAAAGTATGACAACTCTATTGAACGAATGCTAAAAGAGTGACTCTAAGTATAAAATTATTGCAATAAAATAACACTCTGATGACAACTATCGGCACAAGAATCAAACTACTCATTTTTTTGATCATATCTTTACTTTTGATTAGTTTATTTGCAGAAGTTTCACAAAGCTCTACTCTCAAAGAATATGAAATTGAATATGAAGCGAAATTCAATGGCCTTGATGTAACAGCGAGCTATGAGCTCTCTCGTATCAACGAGAATGTTTATCAAGAAAAAACATCTATAAAGCATCTTTTAGGTGAGATAAATGAAAAAGCAGAATTTGCAGTTTTCAGGGAGAGCCAAGTAAAACCCCATAGTTATATTATGGAAAGAGCGTTATTTGGGAGCAAACGCCAGGAGAGTATCGACTTTTTGTGGGATCAGAATATCTTAGTTTATAACAAGAGAGATAATCCAAAAAAAACACTCCCAATAACAACGGATATTTATGATCCAACCACAGCGAAAATTCAACTGCGTCTTGATTTAAAAAAAGGTAAAAATGATTTCAGTTATAATGTTATGTCAAAGGGCAAGACCAAAACATACGAGTATAAAATATTGGAAAGTGAAATTTTAATGACACCGATGGGTCCCTTAAATGCGATAAAAGTTCAAAGAGTTCAAAAAGAAAAAAAGAACAGGGATACCATTTTTTGGTTAGCTAGAGATTGGGACTATGTACTGATAAAATTAAGTCATAGAGAAAAAAATGAAACCTACACTTTGGAAATAATGAGTGGTTCAGTATCTGATGAAATAATCACTCCAATAAATAATTCTTAATCCCAGGGTTAAAATATGAAATCGATGCAATCGAAAAAAACACCATTCATAGTAGCGACAGTGGCTCTGGTTTTATCTGTTTTTTATTTTCTCTCTGTCTATGATAGCGATGAGACCGAAGAATACAGGTTTCAAGAGATTCCTCAGCAATCAAGTTCGGACATTTTAGAGGAGGCAATTGTGCCAGAAGCCTCTATACCCGATTCCGTTAGCTTGGAACAAAATATTTCTGCGGCTACTGAAGTATTTAATCTACCTGTATTAGATGACAGCGATATCTTTCTTAGGGAGAGAGTTTCACTTATAAGCAAAAATCGCGATTTAACTTTATGGCTTTCATCAAGTGACGTCATACGTCGCATTGTTAGTTATATTGACGGACTATCGAGAGGAGTAATACTCGATAAAATTTTTCCACTTAGCCCACCTAAAAATAAATTAATCATCCACATGGATGATGGCAAAATATGGCTCAATGCTGGCAATTACGAGAGATATGATCAAACGATTAAAGTAATTTTATCTCTAGATATAAAACTTCTAGCTAAAATGTTCCACTTTTCAAGGCCACTGCTCGAAACGGCATTTTCGGAACTTGGATACACACCAAGACAGATGGATGGAATTATATTGAGAGCATTAGACCAAATCCTCGAGACTCCAGTCATATATGAACCAATTCCCCTAACAAGAGACTCAGTTACTTATAAATTTGAACAGCCTGAGATCGAGAGTTTGAAACCAATCCAAAAACAACTAATACGCTCCGGACCAACAAATACCGAAAAGATAAAGAATAAAGCTGCGTTACTAAAAAAATTCTTGCTAAATCCTAATGATAAATGATGTAGTCTACGTTCTAGGTAGTGTCACCCCAGTCTGCCCTTGATATTTACCCTCCCTATCGGCGTAAGAAGTACTGCACTCCTCATCAGACTCTAAAAATAACATCTGCGCAACACCCTCGTTTGCGTAAATCTTAGCGGGCAAATTAGTAGTATTTGAAAATTCTAGTGTTACATGACCCTCCCACTCAGGCTCGAGGGGAGTTACGTTAACAATAATACCGCATCTGGCATAAGTTGACTTTCCAAGGCATATTGTGAGAACTGACCGGGGAATTTTGAAATATTCAATAGTTCGAGCAAGAGCAAAGGAATTAGGCGGAATGACGCAGAAATCGCCCTTGATATCAACAAAGGAATCCACATCAAAATGTTTTGGGTCTACTGTTTTTGAGTGTATGTTTGTAAATACTTTGAACTCATCAGCACAGCGAACATCATAACCGTAACTGGAAGTACCATAAGAGATTACTTTCTTATCCCTTATATTTCTTACCTGAACAGCCTCAAACGGCGAAATCATTTCGCAGTCATTCGCCATCCTGCGAATCCATTTATCTGATTTAATACTCACTGTCTCTCCACCTTGAAAAATTCAAAAAATCTATTTGATTCTTGGTCCGAATATAGCATGAATAACCATAACCGAGATATGCAAAAAATCTAATTTCAAATTTATTCAAACACGACCTCGGTGTCTGATGCACGGGAACGATTTGCATGATCTAAAACTCCGTCAACTATCTTATCAAATTCTCTAACAATCGCATCAGAGCGAATTAACATTTGTTGAGGATCCTCGATATTAACTTCAGTAGATGAAGGAGATTCCAAAGGCAGTGTCCCAAGCAAGGGCAAGCCATATTCTGAAGCGAGTTTCTCTCCACCTCCACTCCCAAAAATTTTTGTTTCGCATCCACACTGATTACAGATAAAAGTCGCCATATTTTCAATTAGTCCAACGATCGGGACATCGACTTTCCCGAACATTTCAATCGCCTTTCTAACATCAGCCAATGCTATATCTTGTGGTGTTGTGACTATTACAGCGCCAACTAATTTTACTTTTTGAGACAGCGTAAGATGTATATCTCCAGTACCAGGTGGGAGATCAACGATTAAAAAATCTAACTCTCCCCACAAAGTTTGCTGCATCATTTGATGCAGCGCAGATGACGCCATTGGGCCTCTCCATACGGCTGGTGTCGATCCCGATATTAAATAAGACATAGACATTGTCTTAATGCCTCTAGCGATTATTGGTTCAAAAAATTTAGCCTCCTTTACATTTGGTTTGATCCCTTGAGTAACACCCAACATTAGAGAGACACTTGGACCATAAATATCTGCATCGAGAATCCCTACTTTTAATTCACGCTCTTTTATGGAAAGTGCTAAATTTATTGCCGCGGTGGACTTGCCAACTCCACCTTTGCCAGATGCTACGGCAATAATGTGTTTTATATTTTGCATAATTGAGGTCCCATACTAGGTTTACAAGCTTTACACAGCAATCATAATTTGGATTACTTCAAAATGAAAAGTTTACTTAAAAAAGATATAATATGCTCGGGTGGTTATTAACAATTCTGAGCATATATATGAATAAAAAACGACAAATAATCGTAACAAATGCCCTGCCTTATGCCAATTCAGCTCTTCATCTGGGACACATATTAGAGTACACCCAAACTGATATCTGGGTCAGATTCCAACGGATGAAAAAAAATGATTGTTTCTATATGTCAGCGGATGATGCGCATGGTACTCCAATTATGCTGACAGCATCACAGAAAGGTATTTCTCCAGAAGAACATATCCATGATGTTAAAAAAAGTCATGAAGCTGATTTCAGAGATTTCCTTATCAGTGTTGATAATTACTACTCAACACACTCATCAGAAAATAAAGAGCTATGTGAATCAATTTTTGAGGTACTAAAAAAAAATGATCACATAGAAGAGAGGGAGATTAGCCAAGCCTTCGATTCTAAGGAAAACATATTTTTAGCGGATAGGTATGTAAAAGGCACTTGTCCTGTCTGCTCAGCGGAAAATCAATACGGCGATAATTGTGAAATCTGTGGCGCAACTTATAAACCTTTAGACTTAAAAAATCCAATTTCTGTTTTGTCTGGTGAAACACCTATTGAAAAAGAATCCAAACATTATTTTTTTAAACTCTCAAACTTTAGTGATTTCTTAAAGAAATGGTTGTCTTCGGGGGTAGTAGAAGAAGGTATTGAAAACAAACTCAGCGAATGGCTAGAAGAGGGATTAAATGACTGGGATATTAGTCGCGATGCTCCTTACTTTGGCTTTAACATCCCTGGCGAGTCAGACAAGTTTTTTTATGTTTGGTTAGATGCACCAATTGGTTATATTGCAACATTTCAGAATTTCTGCGCAAAAGCTAATTTGGATTTTAAAGAATTCTGGAAAAGTGACAGTCCTACTGAGCTTTATCATTTTATAGGAAAAGACATTATCAACTTTCATGCACTGTTCTGGCCCGCAATGTTGAAAAGCGCAAACATGAGATTACCAACAAAAATTTGTGTCCATGGATTTGTTACAATCGACGGGTCAAAAATGTCAAAATCTAGAGGGACATTCATTTTAGCCCGAGACTATCTCAATAATCTCAATCCAGAGTACTTAAGATATTACTATGCATCAAAGCTATCCAATTCGGCTGAAGATATAGATCTTAATCTCGAAGACTTCGTCCAAAAGGTAAATAGCGATTTAGTGGGGAAAGTGGTAAATCTTGCAAGCCGGTGCAGTAAATTTATCACTAAAGGTAATAGCGGTTACCTGCACAGTAAACTTGACGATGAGGTGCTGTGGAATAAGTTTAGTGCCGCCTCGGTTGCTATAGAAAATTATTACGAAAATAGATCTTTTTCAAAAGCTATGAGAGAAATCCTAAGCTTGACCGATTTGGCAAATGAATATATCTCAAAGAAGGAACCATGGCGGCTGAATAAAGATCCAAAAAACAAAGATAAAGTAATAAGTATATGTTCGATGGGTATGAATTTGTTTCGATTAATCATTATATACCTTAAACCAGTAACACCAGTCCTAGCGGAAAGATCAGAGTTGCTGCTAAATGAAAAGCTCCATTGGGAGAGCGCGCAGTCTCCGAGTATTAATCACAAAATTAATGAATTTGAGCCACTGTTACATCGAATTCAAAAAGAGGATATTAAGTCAATGCTTGACTCTGCCAATGGCGGCAGCAAATAAAATGTTTGAGATAATCTCCATCACAGTAAGTGCAGCTTTAGTAAACAATATAATATTTGTTGAACTGCTTGGTCTGGGCTTTTTTTTTTCAACTATTTCAAACCGTGATCTTTGGAAACTCATCGTAACGACAATAACCTTAGTTTTGGTGGTTTCCTCAAGTTTGTTTTACTTAACAAAAATTTATCTCTTAGATCGATTTGCGTTGCGCTTTTTGGATATTTTGTCCGCAATGCTTATTGTCTCAATTGCAGCAAACTTAGTGCTAAAAGGCCTGACTAACCTATATGACATACCAAAGCTTTTATACAATAAATTCCTGGTTCTGGTTATTTTAAACAGTGGCATTCTTTATATCGCTATATCAGCTACAGAGTCAGAAAATCTATTAAAGGTCATATTAAACAGCTTTTTTGCAGGATTTGGATTTTCGTTAAGTCTAATCTGCTTTAATGCTATGCACGAGAGAATACTTGAGCTAAAAGTTCCTAATATTTTACTAGGTTCTCCCATTATTATAATTATGGCAGGTATTGTCTCTCTTGCATTTATGGGTTTTATAGGCCTGTGACAAAATTAAAACTATTACCTAATATTATATTTGTTCTTGCGGCGTTATCGCCTGCACTTATCGTGATGCTTTATCAGTTTGGTTGGGGCACTGCGCTAAACTTAGGTATTGCCATTGGTTCAGCACTTTTTCTTGAATTAATTTGCCTTCGTCTCGCTAAGCAAAAAATTCATCTCAATCAGTTTGCTAGCTCAATTTTAATTGCGGTGTTTATTGGAATCTCTCTTCCTCCGTTTTCTCCTTGGTGGATAATTGTCTTTGCAACAGTACTCTCCATACTTGGGAAAAATGCTTTCGGCATAAACAATAAGCATCCATTCAACGCAGCGATGATTGGTTATGCAGGCACCCTTGTCAGCTTTCCAGGGTATTTGGCCACATGGATAATCCCAAAGTCATTAGATCTTGGGGCAAGTCAGCAGTTGAGTTTGAGTGAATCATTAGCGATAACTTTTCAAACAAAAAATATTCCAGACAGTATGACGGGAGCAACTGCTCTTGAAATTTTCAAATTTTCAGACGACGGTTTAATGGTTGATCAAATCTATCAAAGTAACAAAATTTTTCATGAAGCATTTTTTATGATTTCGGGTTGGGAGTGGATCAATATTGCTTTTTTAGCTGGCGGAATTTTTCTGCTCCTGACTAAAAAAATAAGCTGGGAAAGCCCATTTGCAATGCTAGCTATGATAGTTTTTTTATCTTTAATCTTTTTTGATAACGGTAGTTCCAACAGCGGTGGATCTCCTGTAATGCACCTTTTGGGTGGTGCAACAATGATAGGCGCTTTTTTTATCATTACAGATCCCGCGAGCGCTCCATCAACCAGCAGAGGTAAAATCATATTTGGTTCTATTGTTGGATTCTTTATCTATATCATAAGAGTTTGGGGTGGATATCCAGATGCCATTGCGTTTGCTGTATTGCTCGGTAATTTCTCAGTACCACTAATTGATCGTTTGACTATGGGTCAAATTAGTTCGAAAGATTTTGACAAAAGTACGGGTCAAAACTAATGTTTTATATTAAATCTATTTTTAAATTAACTACTTTTTTAATAATAGCAATTGCAATTTTAAGCGTCATTAATTCAAAGGTGACTGAAAATATTACAAACAACAAGCAAGAATACGAATTAAATAATCTTAGTAAGTCTCTAAACATACAAAAATCGGCTAAAAAATTAAGGCTCGACAAAAGACTGTTATCGACTGACCAAAGTACTGATCTTGGTTTCGATGTCCAAAAAGATATCATTTTTGTCTCATCCGATAAACAAATAATCGCTCTACTAATTCCATCAAAAACAAGTCATGCGTATAACGATAAAATAAACATGACTTTTTTAATGTCTATTGAGGGGAAGATTCTAGATATTAAAATTAGTGACCATGCAGAAACTACTGCCATTGTAAAAGGCGTTATAAAAAAAAATAGCGAATGGATGTCTGCTTTTTTTGGCCTTGATATAACTGATATTGACTCAAGTGAGTGGTCAGAATTTTTTACTAGCAAAAGATTTGATGCACTTACTGGCGCAACGATTACATCCAAAGCAATTAAAAAAAGAATTTACGAAACGATTAAATTTTACAAAGCGAATAAAGAAAAACTTCTTACTTTGGAACACCATGGGAAATAAAAAATCTAATACAAAAACTATCAGTGACGCCCTAACGAGCAATCCGTTATCCATAAGTCTCATTGGCATATCCCCAATCATGTTGATGACCACCTCTTTGATCAAGGCTCTTGTTGCAGGATTAGCAACAGCTTTTGTTATTTTTGCAACAAAGAGCATTTCTGCTGTTACCGTGAAATTTTTTTCGGGCAGACAACAGTTTTTTAATTCAATAATCTTAGTAGCATTTTTTGCAACCTTGGTCGATTTATTTATACAAACAAATGCTTATGCTTTTTTTCGGCAATCTACTTTTTTAATTATCATAATTGCCGCAAACTCCATTCTTATTCAAGAATTAGTGGCTATAGATAATAATGAACAATCACAATGCAACATAAGCAGCTCAATATCCACGAGTATCTATTTTATATTTTTATTATGTTTTCAAGGCTTTATCAGGGAGTTATTAGGTCAAGGAACAATATTTACAGATTTTGGACTTGTTTTTGACCAAGCGGGTCACGATTGGACAATATCTTTAATAAATCAAGCTAAAACTATTCCGATATTTCAAATGCCTCCAGGTGGATTTTTTACTTATGCACTCGTATTGATCATTACAAATTCAATCCGTTCAAAATTAAATACACCCTAATTCTCTACAATCTTCTCATCTAAGTCAGTGGCAAAAACCATATCTATATTACGAAAACTTTTAAACTCAATATGATTATCACTTGGATCTTTTATAAACATGGTTCTTTGCTCACCTGGTTGACCTTCAAATCTTAAATATGGTTCAAGAGTAAACTTAATATTATTTGATAAAAGATGTCTCTCCAGAGAAGAAAAATTATCCCATGATAAAATAATTCCAAAGTGGGATGCAGGAACCTTGTGCCCATCAACTTCATTAAACTCAGATTCTCCGCGTAAGCGATCATTCACCAAATGAATCACTAACTGATGTCCGAAAAAATTTAAATCCACCCATTTGCTTGATTCTCTACCGACATCACATCCCAATACAGAGGTATAGAATTCTCTCGCATTTAGTATGTTATCGACAGGTATTGCTAAATGAAAAATTGGATTATCGTCATAGGTGTAGAAATCCGATTTCATATTCCTTTTCCCGATTCTTGATTATTTCTCAAAAAATACATCACACCATTGCTAATCCAGAAAAATCTCACCCTCTGAGACCAAAATTGAGTTACCTGATATCCACACAGCCGTGACTTCACCGCCTGCTCTGAGAACTCTTGCATTCAGCCTACTTGGTCTTCCCATTTCAATGCCCTGATTTATAGTCCAAGAAAAAACACCTGCCTCTATTTCCTCAAGGTGACCTAGCAATCCTGCCAAAGCACAATTTGCACTTCCAGTTGCAGGATCCTCTCGAACTCCCAAATCAGGTGCAAACATTCTCGCGTTGATACACTGCGTGTCCTTATCAAGGTAGTAGCAATGAACATTTGTTGAAACTTCAAAATCCTTCAAGGCATTTAACTTAAGCGGATTAATGCTAACACGTCTTAATGCATCAATTGAATTCAGGTTAATTATTGTAAACTTTAAACCAACGGATGCCTCTATTGGCATATGAGTATTTACATTAATATCACGCTCATCAAGAGACAAGATTTCTGCTGTTTCCGAAACCGAAATACTTTTGCCAAAAGAAAAGCGCTCAGGGGCCTTCAGCTCGCATGTGAGAGCATTTTTTTCATTATAAAAAATCTTGACTTCGACTGGACCTGCTAATTCATCAAACTTTAATATTGCAGGAGCTCTGATATCTTTAGAGTCTGGATCATTAGCCAAAATAAATGCAGTACCAATATTGGGATGACCGGCAAATGGCAATTCCTCATATGGTGTAAATATTCGAACATTACGATTGAAAGAAGAATCAGTTGGAAAAACAAATGTTGTCTCTGAAAAATTAAATTCTCTTGCTATTTTTTGCATTTGCTTATCATTCAGACCACTGGCTTTGGGGATTACAGCGAGCTGATTTCCAGAGAATCTTGAATCTGTAAAAACATCACAAATATAGTATTTATATGATTTCAAATTAAGTGAATTCCACTACCAAGGTAAGTTGTCCAAATCAATATTGCCACCACTTAATATAATACCTATTCTTTGACCTCTAAAGTAATTCGGATTATTTAAAATGGCAGCTAGTGGAACAGCTGCGGATGGCTCCACAAGAACTTTTAGCCTACTCCAAATTAATTTTGTTGCCTCTACGATTTGAGCCTCACTTGCTAAAGCAAAATCATCAACATTGTTAGAAATTATTTCAAAATTTTTAACTCCTAGAGTCGCCCTTAGTCCATCGGCCATTGTCTTCGGTTCATAATCCTTGACATGAATTCCACTATAAAAACTGTCTGCTGCGTCCCGAGCTTTTTCGGGCTCCGTTCCAATGACTTGCGATGCTAGACCTCCTTTATCTTTGACAAAAACAGAAATTCCAGAAATCAATCCGCCACCACCGACGGGAACTAGTATTTTATCCAATAAGCCATCCAATTGAGATGCGAATTCTACAGCAATCGTCCCTTGGCCTGCGATAACCGAATAGTCGTCAAAAGGATGAATAAATTGACTGCATTGTTTGCTCACGAAATCCTGCACCATCATCTCTCTGGCACACATAGTGGGTTCGCAAAAAAGTACTGTGCCACCATAACAATTTACTGCATCTACCTTTACAGCTGACGCATTCTTTGGCATTACAACAATGCAATCTGTTTTTTTCATAGCCGCAGCCCATGCTAGAGCCGCACCATGATTACCCGACGAATGCGTTATTACACCACGACGAAGACGTTCCTCTTCCATTGACATAATAGCATTGCACGCACCGCGTGCCTTGAATGCTCCAACCTTTTGAAAATTGTCAGCTTTAAATATAATTTCACAGCCACACAGTTTATCAATCTCTTTGCTCCGAATTAATGGAGTTTTATGGATAAATGGGCTTATCCGATCGTAAGCCGCACTAATATACTGAATCCCCAGACTCATACTAATATCTTAAAAAGTTTTCTCAAAGTTTGCGACTTGACCTCTCAGCTAATCTTAATCTTAAAGCATTTAATTTAATAAAACCTTCTGCATCTTTTTGCTCAAAAGCGACATTAGCATCAAACGATGCAATCTTTTCATCATACAAACTATCCATCGACTTCCTACCCTCAATAGTCACATTACCTTTAAAAAGCTTCAGTCTAACCACTCCATTTACAGCTTTTTGAGACTCATCAATCGCCGCTTGCAATATATTTCTTTCAGGTGACCACCAAAACCCGTTATAAATAAGTTTCGCATATCGTGGCATTAGTTCATCTTTCAAATGCGCTACCTCTCGATCAAGAGTTAATGATTCGATCGCTCTATGGGCTCGTAGCATAATAAAACCGGCTGGAGTCTCATAACAACCCCGAGACTTCATTCCTACAAAGCGATTTTCAACTATGTCAGACCTGCCTATTCCATGCTTACCTGCAATAATATTTAAACAACTCATAATCTGTGCTGGCGATTTTTTATCATCATTTATAGCTACAATATCTCCTTTCGAAAAGGTAAGAGTCAGTATTTCAGGTTCTTCAGGTGTGTCTTCAATTTCCTTTGTCCATCTCCACATTTCTTTTTTTGGTTTGGACCAAGGGTCCTCTAAATCACTACCCTCATAAGAAATATGTAACAGGTTTGCATCCATTGAATATGGAGATTTAGACTCGTTGGGAGAATCTACTTTAATGTGATTTTCCTTACAAAATGATAAAAGGCTTACTCGAGAATCAAGATCCCACTCCCTCCAAGGAGCGATTATTTTGATATCTGAATTAAGTGCATATGCACCTAACTCGAATCGGACTTGATCATTACCTTTTCCTGTCGCTCCGTGGGATATTGCATCAGCTTCTGTTTCAGCGGCTATCTCTACCAGCCTCTTCGCTATCAATGGCCTCGCAATAGAAGTACCTAATAAGTATTCTCCCTCATATATTGCATTTGCTCTGAACATAGGAAACACAAAATCTTTCGCAAATTCCTCTTTCAGGTCCTCTATAAAAACCTGTCTTACACCTAAATCTTTAGCTTTCTTTCTAGCTGGCTCTATTTCCTCACCCTGGCCTATGTCTGCAGTAAATGTGACTACTTCACATTTATAGGTTTCCTGCAACCATTTAACGATAACCGAGGTATCTAAACCTCCGCTGTACGCCAGAACTACCTTTTCTATCAAGCTTATTCCCTCATTTTTTAAATGAATGCTTCCAAGAAGTATATATCCTCTTGGATTAAAAAACATAGTTCCCAAAGCACAACTGCAGCTTAAAAAATTAGGATACTAACTCCGTTTGCGGTAGCATTCACGCTATGGCAGATTCGCAGAAAAAACTAACTATTATTAAACCAGACGACTGGCATCTTCATCTAAGAGATCATAATGCACTCAGAACCACCGTGCCTTTCGCATGCAGGGGTTTCGGACGCGGAATTATTATGCCAAACCTTGTACCACCAGTTGTTACGGTTGACTTGGCTATAAAATATAAGCAGAGAATTTTGGCTAATATCCCAGACAGTTCATCTTGGTCCCCTTTAATGGTTCTGTTCCTGACTGACCTAACTAGTCCGGAGGAAATATACAAAGCCCATGATTCAAAGGCGATTTTTGGTGCAAAGCTTTATCCTGCAGGGGCTACTACAAATTCAGAAACTGGCGTGACAGATCTAAGAAAATTAACAAAAACATTTGAAGCGATGGAAGAAGTCGGTATGGTCCTGCAAATCCATGGTGAGTCGACAGAAAAAGGCGTAGATATTTTTGATAGAGAACCGGTATTCATAGAAAAAACCCTCAAACCTCTTGTCGAAAAATTCCCTGAATTAAAAATATCTTTAGAACATATAACAACCCTCGATAGTGTCGAATATATAATGAATCAATCAGATACTGTTTATGGATCTATAACTCCGCAACATCTTCTTTTTAATAGGAATGACATGTTGGTTGGGGGAATTCGTCCACACTTGTTCTGCCTCCCAATATTAAAAAGAGAGAGACATCAGCAATCATTAATCAAGGCAGCGACAAGTGGTAACAAAAAATTCTTCCTTGGAACAGACTCTGCACCTCACTCAAAAGATAAAAAAGAGAACGCCTGCGGATGCGCTGGCTGCTACAGCCACTTATCGGCTATCGAATTATATGCAGAGATATTTGATCAATTAAATTCTCTCGATCAGTTAGAGAACTTTGCAAGTAAAAATGGTCCCGATTTTTATGGCCTTCCTTATAATGATTCTTTTATAACTCTTAAGAAACATAAATGGACAATTCCTTCATCAATTAAATATATGGACACAACGCTAGTCCCACTTGGAGCTGATATGCAATTGAATTGGCAACTGGTTCAATGATGCTAACAGTTGCAATAAATAAACAGATTTCTTCGAGGTTCAGAAGCTTTTTACCCGTTGTTATTGATGTCGAAACTACCGGTTTTGATCCAAAAAATAATGCGGTTATTCAGATAGCATTAGTAATTTTACGGATGGAAGAAAATGGAAATCTTTCAATTAAATCCTCTGAAACAAAAGATATATCACCTTTTGCAGAGGCAATAATCGATAAGTCCGCTTTAGAGTTTACGGGGATCAATATCTATGATCCTGCGAGGATATCTCAACTGGAGTCTACAGCTTTTACGGAGATTTTTTCTAGCATTTCTGCTGAGGTGAAGAGTACAGGCTGCAAAAGAGCAATACTGGTAGGACATAATGCGCATTTTGATCTTGCATTTGTAAATGCCGCTGCAGAGAGGTGTAAAATCAAGAAGAATCCACTCCATCCTTTTTCATGCTTTGATACCGCAACACTAGGCGGTCTCGCATACGGTCAAACGGTTTTAGCAAAAGCTTGTTCTGCCGCAGGCATACACTTTGAAACTGAAAATGCTCATAATGCTCTATATGACGCGACAAAAACGGCCGAGTTATTTTGCTCTGTGGTTAATCTATGGAACGGTTTCGCAGGATTGAATCTCTAGCTTTTTCATTTTGTATGCGATTTAGTTATCGCCTGCCCAACAGTCTGTATTTTCGATAGATAAATCGGCTGCTACAAAATCTTTTCCCTCCGACTCATCAAGCTGATTTTCGTAATGTTGAAGAGCTTTTAAGGCCGGTTTCTGCAAAATGATTATGGCAATAATATTTAACCAAGCCATTAGACCTACTCCGATATCACCCATAGCCCAAGCAAGCTCCGCAGACTTCAGAGAACCAAACATAACGGAACCCAATAAAAGTAACTTTAGAAAGAATTTTAAACTAGGGGTATTAAAGTACTTATTTAAATATACAATATTTGTCTCCGCAATGTAGTAATACGCAAGAATCGTAGTAAATGCAAAGAAGAATAAAGATATCGCTAAAATAATAGCCCCAAATCCTGGAATAATGGTTTCAAACACACTCTGAACATAGCCAGGCCCTGCCTCGACTCCCTGAATTCCAGAATATATCATCTCACCATCTGGAGACACTACATTGTAAAAACCAGTCAGAAGAATCATCAATGCGGTGGCTGTGCAAACTATCAAAGTATCTATATAAACAGAAAAGGCTTGAACCAGTCCTTGTTTTACTGGGTGCGATACCTCAGCAGCAGCAGAGGCATGGGGTGCAGTTCCTTGTCCTGCTTCGTTTGAATAGATACCTCTTTTCACACCCATCTCTATAGCAGAACCGACTATTGCGCCAAAACCAGCATCTATCGAGAATGCACTGCTTAAGATGAGGAAGATAACATTAGGTATTTCAGATATATTTAAACCGATAACAATTAACGCCAAACACAAGTAAGTAATCGCCATGAATGGAACAATCACTTGCGTAAATTTGGCTATCCTCCTTACTCCACCGAAAACAATAATCCCTATCATAAAGACCAAAAAGTATCCTAAGTTTGTTCTTGATATTCCCCAAGCATTCTCTGCAGAAATTGCTATGCTATTAGCCTGTATTCCCGGCAAACAAAAACCAACAGCAATAATTGTACTCAGAGCAAAAATCACAGCATATGTCTTATTTTTCATTGCTTTATCGATATAATATGCAGGCCCGCCACGATACATACCCGACTCGTCTTTTTCTTTATAAAGCTGAGCGAGAGTAGCCTCAATAAAGGCTGTAGCAGCTCCGAAAAATGCGACAACCCACATCCAGAATACTGCACCGGGTCCACCGATGGCGATTGCCGTCGCAACACCGGCAATATTTCCTGTTCCAACACGACCTGATAATGAGATTGATAAAGCTTGGAAAGAGGAGATCCCTGATTCAGAAGTATTTCCCTGAAAGATAAGACTCAACATATGTCTAAAATGTCTAATTTGTAGAAATTTTGTTCGGCATGAAAACCACACACCTGCGCCCAAACAAAGTATTATTAAAGGCTTGCTCCATATTATGCTGTTTAAAGTGTTTACAATTTGTTCAATCACAATAATTCTTCTAATCTCTATTAATTATTAATTTCTCAGCTAACCACTAATTTGATACTTCAGCTTACAGGCTTTATTGAAAGCTTCAACGGTAAATTAATCTCTGTTTCATTATGACGTTCACAAATAATTTTAATATTTTCAAAAAAACGGCCTTCCATATTCACAGTTTTTCTTTTAGTCATATCAATATGCGCAATAACTGTCTCATAAATACTACAAACTTCATTCGACTCATTAATCATTATCGACGCAAGGTGTATCAATTTTTTATTGATTGAATGAAGTCTTAATCTTGTACTCACAACTTGGTTTATTTTGCACTCTTTTAAATACCTAATATTATCCTCTAATGAGAAAGACGAAAAACCTTTAGAGAAATATTCTTTCGAAAAGCCAAGCTCATTTTCATAGTAAGTTTCAAGATTATCGATAAAGATTTTAAAATAAAAAAGAACGTTCATATGCCCGTTGTAATCACACATATCTTTTTTTATTTCTATGCCATCGCACAGTTCAGGAAAAACTTTCTCATGCTTCATTAATTTTAGTCTCAAATATAAATTAAAAACCTATTTATCTCTCTTGATTCTTATTGCTTCCTGATAAAGGATTTTTTTATTTGCACCTGTAATTTTGGCTGCAATTGCAGATGCTTTTGAACTACTTATCTCTTCGAGTAAGAGTGTCAGTATCTTAGTTGATGCATCACCCAGCATCTTACTTTTTTTTTCGCACCCTTCAACGACCAGAACTATCTCACCTTTCTGATTATTTGTATCTCGCTCGACAATATCAATCAAATCCTCTACTGATCCCAAAATATATGTTTCAAAAAGCTTGGTCATTTCCCTGGCCATAAAAATCCTTCTTTTGCTTCCGAATGTGAGCTCTATATCTTTTAAGGATTTAAGAACTCTATGTGGAGACTCATAAAAAATAAGAGTGAATGGGTAGTCACAAAAATCCTTTAGGGTTTTAATCCTATCCAGTTTTTTCCTCGGTAGAAAACCTTTAAATAAAAACGAATCTGTACTTAATCCAGAAACACTTAATGCTGCAGTGACAGCGCATGCGCCTGGCACAGGTATAACATTAATTCCCAGGTTGCGGACCGTTCTTACTAATTTAAAACCTGGATCACATATCAAGGGAGTTCCTGCATCAGATATTAGTGCGATAGAAGCCCCAGACCTCAGCGTTTCGAGAATAAGCTCTGTTTCTTTATAATCAGAATGTTCATGGTAGGAAATACATTTAGTTTTAATATCAAGATGATTAAGTAAAGATCTACTGGATCTTGTGTCCTCGCATGCAATAATATCTACATTATTGAGAATATTAATTGCACGAGATGTCATATCAGCAAGATTACCGATAGGAGTTGAGATAACATAGAGAATGCCTGAATTTTCCATATTTAAAAAAATATCAACTAGTCATTTGTATAGTCTATTTGGTCTAGCCACAATCCTCTCAATGGGTTGCAGCCAGACCCAGAACACCATAAATACAAACACCTCTGATGTCTATGTTTCCGAATCACAGATTGAATTTAATATGAAAGAAATCGAAAACGACATGTCTATTGTCAATGAAGTAGAACAAACAAGTCAGCAGTTGTTGGAAACTGCTCTTGAATTTGCAAGAGGTGGAAGCACAAATCAAAGCAAAAATTTACTAGCTCAAGTAAATTCTGCTGAACTTAATGATATTGCATTTATCAATTACAGCCTGCTCCGATCAAAAATTTCTAGCTCTTCAAATGAATTAAAATTAGCTCTGATCGAACTTGAGAGTGAACGTATCCAATCATTAGAGCAAAAATTAAATGAAGAGGCATTAAATGATATTTTTAAAGAAAGATCCGTAATCTTGATGACGCTTGGGAGATTTGAAGGTAGCATCCAAAATGACAACAAACTTATTGACCTTGTGACATCAGAGAAGTTGAAATCTGAGCTTAGCGAAAAGTTATTAGTGAAAATTGTTAGTCAACCTTACATAAGGATTGAGCAATGCATTCGCAATTTAAATCCTATTATAGAAGGATGGTGCAGGCTTGGAATTGAATTCAGGAACAAACAATTAACCTCAGAAAATCCAGAATCAATATTTCTAAATTGGGCGTCACAGAACTCAACCCACCCGGCATCTAAATTTCAACCACTCTTTGTAAGTCACGAAAAGAGCACTCGAGCAAATAATGGCCACATAGCACTCCTACTACCCTTTGATGAAGAATATGAAACTGCCAGCAAAATATTTATGGATGGATTTTTAGATGGATTCTTTAAGAGTCTAAATCTTGATAAAGATCATCACAGAAAAATTAAGATTTTTAATTCATCAGAAAAAGGAATAATCAGTGCATACAAAGAAGCCTTAGATTTCGATGCGCAACTAATAGTCGGTGGATTGCGACAGTCAGAGGCAGAGATCCTATCCGCTTTGAAAATGTATGAAGTGCCTACCATGATCATCAATGATCCCGATAAAAAAAATAGTGAAAATGTCAGGAACTTAATATTTTTCTCAAACTCTCTGGAGAATGAGATTCATCACATAATTGAAAAAGTCTGGCAAGATGGACAAAGATCCATTGTTATAATCGCACCAAACCAATCTTGGGGATTAAAATCGTCTGATATTTTCGAAGCAACTTGGATTCAAAAAGGTGGTCAGATTCTTGATAAAGTGGTTTTTGACCAAGATGTAAGGGATTTCACTGATCTTTTAAAACGTCCGCTTCACATCGATTTGAGCGAGAAGAGAGGCTTGTTTATGCGCAGATTTGTGAACAGTCAACTAGAAGTGTCATCCCGAAGGAGAGATGATATCGATGCTGTTATATTATTCGCATATCCAGATAAAGCAAGGCAGATTAAACCTGCTTTAAATTATCTATTTGCTTCAGATGTTCCTGTTTACTCATCCTCAAGGATATATAATGGTTCGAGAAAATATGATCTGAATAAAGATCTTGATGACATTCAATTTACTGGAATGCCGTGGACTTCAGAGGGTAGTTTAAGAGACAGTATAGAGGTTGATTTGTCTCTCCATCCAGAATATATACAACTATATGCGAGAGGATTTGACAGTTTTTCTATTAGTCATAAGTTTTTAAGTCCGTCAAAGCAAACCAAACTGCCTGTTTTTAGTGCTACAGGACTTCTGGAGATTCATGATAACGTTATCAAAAAAGTTCCGCGTTGGTATCAATTTCGAAATGGTGTAAATGTTGATCTTCAGTTTAACCCTCAAAATTAGTGCTTGGTATTTAAGGATCGTGAAGATAGAGAATGGAGATAGTAGTCTTTGATCATTTACAAAAGAGTGTAGCGAACACCGCTCTACTTTCAGACACGCAGTCTGAACAAATAATTAGAGCTATTATTAATTTAAATCTCACCAAGCAGCGACATAAATTTGAGTGAGGTCGAACTTTGTAATAAAGTTGTTGTTCGTACAGAACCTTTTTGGGTCCAAAACTTACTCTTACCAAAGTAGAAGTTTGTCAATACACGTATTCGCTAGTCGAAGATAACATTTTTGGAGGATAACAAATGCGATTTAGTATTTTAACCATAGTTTTTTTCGGGTTTATAACTGGATGCACAAGTATTGTAAATGATTTAACAACGGAACCGATTCAATCGGAAGAAACTGGGAAGACAATTGGGGCAGGTATTGACGATACAAAGATTAGGACATTTATTGGAGTAAATATTAAGAAAGCAGACCCTGCCCTAGATAAGGCACATATCAATGTTTCCGTATTTAATGGTCTGGTACTCCTAACTGGCGAGGTTCCAAATGGATCGCTTAGGATGATGGCAGGAGATATTGCAAGAGAGTATCGAGGAGTCAGGAAGGTGTATAACGAACTTCAAGTTAGAGGAAAGACATCGATTATGTCCAGGACAAATGATACATTAATTAGTACAAAAATTAAGACTAAGCTTACTTTCAATCCAGAAATCGACTATTCGGATATGTTAGTTGTCACAGCAGATAGTATTGTCTATTTATTAGGAACCGTAGATCAGGCCTCGGCAGATCTTGCTACAGAAATCGCTGCCGCAACAGGCGGGGTTCGAAAAATTGTAAAATGTTTAGAGTATGTGGATTAGCAAGATTTTTTGATTGATCAATTATCTATCTCAAGGGCGATAGCCATCGCTTCGCCCCCGCCAATGCAAACCGCTGCCACTCCTTTTGAACAATTATTATCTTGCATTGCATGAAGAAGGGTAACGACTATTCTCGCACCACTTGCTCCAATCGGATGCCCCAAAGCGCAAGCCCCACCGCGTATATTTATTTTTTTATGAGGAACTACTAACTCTCTCATTGTCGCCATTGTCACCACGGCAAACGCCTCATTTACCTCCCAGAGACCAACTTCTGAAGTATTCCAACCCAGTTTTACGAGCAAAGCGTTCACAGCATGAATTGGAGACAATGTAAACCATTGAGACGCTTGAGAAAATTCAGAAATCCCTTTAACCCAAGCCATTGGCTTTAACATTCTGCTCTCTACGATTTTTTTACTGGCCAATACTAACGCCGCTGCGCCATCTGAAATAGAACTTGCATTAGCTGCAGTAACAGTGCCATTTTTTTTAAAAGCGGGCCTTAGTGTAGGAATGTTGGATACATCTCCCTTCAATGGTTGCTCATCTATAATAATCTCTCGCTCTGAGTTTTTCTGTTTAACCATAACACCGCATATTTCTCGAGAAAATAACCCTGTGTTTGTTGCCACCTGCGCCCTCTTTAAGGACTCTGTCGCAAAACGATCTTGTGATTCGCGATCGAACTCGTATTTCTCAGCGCAGATCTCAGCAAAGTCGCCCATAGGGGTGCCTTGATTAGCATCTTGCAACCCATCTAGCTGCATATGATCAAGTGACTGCACACTTCCAAATTTACGTCCTAAACGCATCGAAGGTAATAAGAAGGGTGCTAAACTCATGCTCTCCATCCCTCCCGCTACAACCACACCTGCCTGACCAACTTGTATTGATGCACATGCATTCGAAATTGCTTTCATACCCGAGCCACACACTTTATTTACAACGCTACAGCTAACAGAGTCGAGTAACTTTGCTCCTAATGCTGCCTGTCTTGCTGGTGCTTGCCCTAAACCAGCACTAAGAACATTTCCCATTATTACTTCTTGAACATCTTCCGATAGTAATCCGCTATCATTGACAGCAGATTCAATGGCTACTGATCCCAGTTTTGATGCAGTGACGTTTGACAAGTCACCAAGCAGGCTACCAACTGGTGTTCTTTTAGCAGAAAGAACAGCCACTTGCATTGATGTATTTACGATAGTCAAAATATTCTCAGTATTCTAAGGGCTTGGTTTTTCGGAACGATCTAAACTCTCATTTCTTTTTCTAGATCCGATAAACTACTTTGAAAAGCATCTCTTTCAAATAGCCTATCCATATACTTTAAAAGAGGTTTAATGTGCCTATCTTTGGGTAGATCAATTCCAAACGTCGGCAGACGCCAAAGCATCGGGGCGAGACAGCAGTCCACTAATGTAAATTCATTACTCATAAAATATGGCATTTCATCGAAGATACCGGCGATCGAGATAATCGAATCCCTTAATTCCTGCCGCGCATCTTGTGATTCTTGAACTTCTATCTTTGGTATCAGAGAACACCAATCCCTTTCAATTCGATAAAT